>JALSHM010000153.1 GCA_026982235.1 Robiginitomaculum sp.
GTTCTCATAACGTCCAACAATTCAGATGTATTGATTTTTCGCAAACCGAGTATGGGGCACCTTTTCAAGATGATGCAGTTGACAGGTTTTGTTCAAAAATAGGTAGGGGAGTTCTTGATATCGTGAAAGATTACCAAAGCAAAGCGGCAAATCCATAATGGCCTATAAATCCCTACGTGAATTTATCGACAAACTCGAAGCCGAGGGGGAGCTTGTGCGGGTGTCCGAGCCTGTATCTACCGAGCTGGAGATGACGGAGATTGGGCGGCGGCTGGTCGAGACCGGGCCTGCAGTTTTGTTTGAAAATGTGGTAAAGGAAGATGGCTCCAAGTCCTCAATGCCTGTGCTGATCAATTTGTTTTCCAAGGTTAAGCGGGTGGCCATGGGTGTGACTATGGGCGGTGTCGAACGAACCACGTCCACCGAATTGCGCGCGGTCGGCGAACTGATGGCGACCTTGCGCCAGCCTGAACCACCGCGCGGTATGAAAGATGCGTGGGATAAACTCCCTATTCTCAAGACCGCCATGACTATGAAGCCGAAAATGGTTCGATCCGCCCCGTGCCAAGAAGTCGTGCTGTTGGGCGAGGATGCTTCGCTCGACCTTCTGCCCATACAGACCTGTTGGCCAGGCGAACCTGCGCCGCTGATTACCTGGCCGCTAGTGGTCAGTAAGGGGCCGGGGGATAGTGCGCTGGACGATTATAATCTCGGTATTTACCGCATGCAAAAACGCGGGCCGCGCGAGGCGATTATGCGCTGGCTGAAACACCGGGGCGGCGCGCAACATCATGCGCGGTGGAAAGATAAAAAGCCGGAGCCATTACCTGTGGCCGTGGTCATTGGCGCAGACCCCGGCACAATATTGGCCGCCGTGACGCCTGTGCCGGAAACACTTAGCGAATACCAATTCGCCGGGCTTTTGCGCGGTGAGAAATTGGCATTGGTGGACTGTAAAACCGTGCCTTTGAAAGTCCCCGCCCATGCGGAGATTATCCTTGAGGGACATGTCATGCTCGACGAATATGCGGACGAGGGGCCTTACGGCGACCATACGGGCTATTATAACTCGGTGGAGACATTCCCGGTGTTTAAACTGACCGCTATCACCATGCGCAAGAATCCGATTTATCTCTCCACCTATACCGGACGCCCACCGGACGAGCCAAGCGTATTGGGCGAAGCACTCAACGAAATTTTCATCCCGCTCTTGCAACAGCAATTCCCGGAAATCGTCGATTTCTGGTTGCCGCCAGAGGGCTGTTCTTACCGCATTGCCGTCATTTCAATGCGGAAAGCCTATCCCGGCCACGCCAAGCGGGTGATGATGGGGGCGTGGTCATTCCTGCGCCAATTCATGTATACCAAATGGATTATCGTCGTGGACGAGGATATCAATGCCCGCGATTGGAAAGATGTGATGTGGGCAATCTCCACCCGCATGGACCCAGCCCGCGACACGGTAATTATAGAAAACACCCCCATAGACTATCTAGACTTCGCCAGTGCAGAGCCCTCCCTAGGCTCCAAAATAGGCCTGGACGCCACCAACAAAATCGGCGCCGAGACCAAGCGCGAATGGGGCGAGGTGATAGAGATGGACGAAGACGTGGTACGCGCAGTGAGCGAGAAATGGGCGGTGATGTTTGGGGGTGGGTAATATATTTCTCCCTTTCTCCGATCTTACTATTGATATTATGTGAGCATAACTCAGGGGTTATATATATGGATATTAGAGACGCGCAAAAACAAATGAAATTTGCTTTCTTATCAGGCGGTCCGGGGGCATTGGTATCAGGGTTTGTCTGGATTATTGCAGGCTTGATTGCCAAATTTCACTCCTTTCAATTTAGCATTCTCGCCCTGTTTTTTGGCGGCATGCTTATCTATCCATTGTCAGCTTTAATAGAAGGGCAAATCAATAAATCTAAAACCGATACAAAAGACAATCCATTCGTAAAACTGGCATTGGAAGGCACGATATTTTTGTTTGTCGGTCTCTTTATTGCCTTTGCATTGTCGCGGAGCAAACCCGAACTGTTTTACCCAATCATGCTCTTGATTATAGGGGCGCGGTATCTAACATTTCAGACCATTTATGGATTGAGAACCTATTGGATGTTGGGCGGGCTCTTACTGGCTTTAGGTATTTTCTTTACCCTGTATTCAACTATCCCAGCTTATTTCGCCGCCATGGCGGGCGGCATAATTGAAGTCCTTTTTGCATTCTACCTGTTCAAAGGCAATAAAACCTGACCCCAAAACCGTGACCAACATCACAGACAAGTGCTTGCCCATTGGCTTATGCTTTACTTATGGATAGCCGCTTTGTGGTTTGGGGATTGAGTTTTCGCATATCGGTTATTCAAACTTTGCTGTGCCAAGATGTATGTGCATCGGGTATGGTGTAGCAAGTGTGTGGATATGAAAACTGATACTTAATACGGGGTGAACTTATGAGACTTGAACTAAAAACATATGAAACAGGTGTGGTTTCTTTTTGGAAGTTGATTATTCCTCTACTTCTCTTATTGGTGCCGTCACTGATATTTTTTTAGTGCGCCAATATGCGCTTGAGCAGGGCTTGATTGACATAGCCGTCTGCCGGAACGCGGTTGGCACGTTGCCAGGCGCGGATGGCGCGTCTTGAATTGGGGCCGATCATGCCGTCGACACCGCCTGTGTTATAGCCTTGGTCGGTTAAGGCTTGTTGCAATTGTTTTTTCTGTGTTAGCGATAGAGGCTTGTCGGCGCGCGGCCAATCGCGGGTGATGGTTTGTTTGCCCTTTAGGGCATCTGCCAGCACGTTTATGCCTAGGGCATAGGAGGTTGAGTTATTATATTTTTTGATAACGTCGAAATTCTTGAATGTCAGGAATGTCGGACCTTTAGCCCCTGCGGGGATGAGGAGTTTGGCCTCCAAGAACAAAGCATCATTAGACCAATTTTTCCCGCCTACGTCCCGGACACCTAGGGCAGACCAACCCGAAATCGTGCGTTTAGTGCCGTCGGCCAGGCTGTAATCAAAACCTTTGGGTAGGATGACTTCGGTGGTAACAGGCTCCGTAGCCCGCCAGCCAAAGCGTTTGAGATAATAAGCAGTGGAGGCGAGGGCATCGCCGGTGTTTTTCCACAAATCTTTATTGCCGTCATTGTCATAGTCCACGGCATAGTCGCGAAATGTTGTGGGGATAAATTGGGTCATGCCCATAGCGCCCGCCCAAGATCCGATTAGCTGCTCCTTACGCACATCGCCCGCCGCCAACATATCCAAAATACCGAATAATTGCTGTTCGCCAAATTTAGAACGGCGACCCTCAAAGGCCAAGGTGGATAGGCTGTCGATCATATCGTGATTGCCCTGAATCTCCCCATAAGCCGATTCTAGCCCCCAAATGGCGGTTAATATAGTGCGATCAACACCGTAACGGTTCTCTAGATTGCTAAATAATGCCGCGTGTTTGGCCAGCTTGGCGTGCCCCCCTGTCATGCGGGTTTCTGATACCACTCCGTCAATATAAACCCATATAGCGCGGGTGAATTCTGGCTGGTTTTGGTCTTTTAAGATGGCTTTGGGGTTAATTTTGGCTTGGCCAATTGTGGTGCGTAGCAGATTGCTATCATAGCCTTTGGCCAGCGCGCGGCTAATGAAATCCCGTTTCCAGGCGGTAAAACGCTCGGCTTGGCTTGCGTCTGACGCAACATTTTTAGGCGCTGTTTTAACGGTAATTGGCTTTAATCTCGGCACAGGTTGCGAGGTCTCTGGTACAGA
>JALSHM010000154.1 GCA_026982235.1 Robiginitomaculum sp.
GGCGGTATATGGGGCTGTGCATTATCACCCATAGCCGAGCTTCACTCCAACTGCACCACATTTATATGCCCTCATCTTGAGAACCAATATTCATCCCGATAGCTGAGCCGTATAGCTTATAAATATTTAAGAAAAATTCTTCTGCCTGCATATCCTTAGCACCATCTAAATAGATTTCTTGAACCTCTGCTTTTTTAATTTTGACTTCATTTTCTATTATTTCTTTACTGGCTTTCGTTTCATAAGCCAGCATAGCCGTTATATTAGCAATAAAATTCGGATATTGATAAAACCAGAAACGCACTTCATCACGGAGCCAGTGTACCCATTTTTGCGCCTGCATATCTGGCAAGTCAAAGCCTGAAACAAATTTGGACGCGTCATGTTTTATACGCCAATATTTAGCCAAAATCATGAGAGGTTTTACGAATACAGTTCTGTCATACTTTATATCCTTATAATTCCCTAGCAGAGGGTCTATGCCCCACTCCCCCAAGATAGAAAGTGCAGAGCGCCGCAAGGTCAAACACTCGTGAACAATAATATCTGTAGCATCATCAAACAGGGCTCGCTGCTCTCTTTCAAGCTCCGGGTTATGTTCATCAGTTTTGCTATTATTCGTCATTATTCATGCCCCCTTTCTAATGTATGATATATCATTGCTGGTTTGCTCGCGCGATTAGATTTCTGGTGGTCAGGATTTTGCCATTTTGCACCTGTTTCGCAAGGTAAGTCTTTCTCTTGCGCCAAAGCGCGTGAAATACCCGGCGGCACGAAAGGTGGGTGCGAGGATCTTGGTGCGGGGAACAAGGTGACGCCAGCACGGGACGAGCGATCGCCCCCCATCCCCCGCCAAAAGGCGGGTACTTCCCCCATGAATGGGGGAAGGGAAGATTGGGTCTTGCTTTCCTTGGCTTGTACAGTTTTTGCTGATATATGGCTTCGCGCGGCAAATACGCCTGTGCGCAACTACCCTGACTAGATTTTACCCCACCCCTTGAATGCACCTCAACGCACAAACCCAGCTCTACCCTTTTAGTTTCGTAACGATATATCATTGCTTATTTGCTCGCCCGGTTAAGTTTTTGATGGTTAGGATTTTTGCGTTTTCTGCTGTTTGGCTGGGGGTTGCGGTTAGGGTGAAGTCATATCTATCTTGGGCGGCTTTGACCTCGTCTTGCCAGTGCGCGCCTTTGGGGAACAGGGCTGTTGTTTGCTTGCCCCAGAATTGTTGGCTATAGGCCAAGAGTTTGGGCAGGGGGGCGAAGGCACGGGCTGTGATTATGTCATAGGGCGCGGGCGGCAGGTTTTCGACCCGCTCTTGCACGGCCTTGGCAGGTAGGGCGAGCTCGCGGATAACCGTGCGCAGAAAATTGCACTTTTTGCCATTGGCTTCTATTAGGGTTATGTGTGCGCCCGGCTTGTCCGCCAAGCCTATGGCCATGGCCAAGCCGGGAAACCCTGCGCCAGCCCCCATGTCGAGGACGGTTTTTATATTGGGTGGCAGCAACTCAACAACCTGCCAGCTATCCAAGGCGTGCCGGTGCCAAAAATCGTGTAGCGTAGTGGGCGCAACCAAATTTATCTTTTTATTCCAACGGCTTAGCAGGTCGAACCAGGTTTGATAGCGCGCCAATGTTTCACGTGAAACATCTGTCTGTGTTTGGAATTGCGCCGCATTCATCTAAGCGCTCCGTTTTATATCGCTCACGGCAGTTGAGCCAAGCTCAACGCCTACGCGGGTGCGCGCCATAGGGCGCGACGGGCGCTTGCCCTTGCCTCGCTCCGCTCGGTTTTCTGGAAATCCTAACATCTAAGCGCTCCGTTTCATATAGGCCAGCACAGCCGAGAGGGCGCCGGGGGTGACGCCTTCCATGCGGGCGGCCTGGCCGAGCGTGGCTGGGCGGGCGGCCATGAGCTTTTCACGCACTTCGTTAGAAATGCCGCCAATGGCCATATAGTCCAGATTATCCGGCAGGCGCAGGCCTTCATCACGCTTGAACGCCGCAATGTCTTTGGCTTGGCGCTCAATATATCCGGCATAGAGGGCGTCGGCCTCCAGGGCGGTTCTGATACTCTCGGGCATTTCGGCCAGCTGCGGCCATACCGGAACCAAGGTCTCTATGGTGATTTTCGGATAGGCCAATAGGTCGGTGAGTGTACGGCGCACCCCGTCCGCATTGACCTTAATACCAAGCGCTTTCAATTCACTGGGGGTCTTGGAGAGTGTGCCCGCCAATGTGCGGGCTTTGTCCAGGGTCTGCATTTTCGCCGCGAATGTTTTGCTGCGGGCAGGGCAAATAATCCCAAGCTCTTGCGCCAAAGGGGTCAGGCGCTGGTCGGCATTATCCGCGCGCAAAGACAAGCGGTATTCGGCGCGGCTGGTGAACATGCGGTAAGGCTCTGAGACGCCCTTGGTAATCAGATCGTCAATCATTACCCCGATATAAGCTTGAGAGCGATCCAGGATAAATGGTTGTTTTTCTTGCGCCGCAAATGCTGCGTTTAAGCCCGCCACCAAGCCTTGCGCCGCCGCTTCTTCATAGCCCGTCGTGCCGTTAATCTGCCCGGCCAAATATAGTCCCGGAATACGGCGGGTCTCTAGGGTAGCGCGTAGCTCGCGCGGGTCTACATAATCATATTCTATGGCATAGCCAAAGCGCTGCACCTCCACATTCTCCAGGCCTTTAATGGTCTTGAGAAAGGCGAGCTGCACCTCTTCGGGCAAGGAGGTGGAAATGCCATTAGGGTAAATCACCGCCCCGTCCGCAGACCCGGGTAGGCCTTCTGGCTCCAAGAATATCTGGTGCTTGTCCCGGTCTGCGAAGCGGTTGATTTTATCCTCAATAGACGGGCAATAGCGCGGGCCGCGCCCCGATATATGCCCGGCATTTATCGCAGATTTCTCTAGGTTTTCTGCGATAATAGCATGGGTTTTGGCGTTGGTGAACGTAATCCCGCAAGCGATTTGTGGCACGTCTATCCGCTTACTCATGAAAGAAAACGGCACCGGGTTTTCGTCTGCGGGCTGCATGTCCAACACATCCCAATTGACACTATCAAAGCGAATGCGGGCAGGGGTGCCAGTTTTCAGCCGCCCCATTTTTAGGCCGCTCTCATACAGGCGATCCGACAAACCAATGGCAGGCGCCTCAACCCCGTTCCGACCTTGCCGCCCCGCAGGTACACGCTTGTCACCAATATGGATTACACCCTTTAGAAACGTGCCCGTTGTTAACACCACACGCGGTGCACGCCACCCACGGCCATCTTCGGACACAACACCCGTGAGCTTGCCGCCCTCGACCACCAAGTCGCGTACCGCCGCCGCCTTTATTGTCAGGTTTTCCCGCGCAAAAAGCGCTTTTTGCATGGCTTTTTTATATAAACCCCTGTCGGATTGCGTACGCGGCCCGCGCACCGCAGGACCCTTGGAGCGATTAAGCAAGCGAAATTGGATACCCGACGCATCCGCCACAAGCGCCATTTCCCCGCCCAGCGCGTCTATTTCCCGCACTAAATGCCCTTTGCCAAGCCCGCCAATAGCCGGATTACAGGACATCTCGCCAATCGTATCGAGCCTATGGGTCAATAATAAGGTCTGCGCACCCGCCCGCGCCGCCGCACTGGCCGCCTCACAGCCCGCATGGCCGCCGCCAATAATGATGACATCATATATATTATGTGTATTGAACACTTTAGAAAATCCTCTGGTTTGGGCTTTCCTATCGCCTATATTTGCAAATGTCATGG
>JALSHM010000155.1 GCA_026982235.1 Robiginitomaculum sp.
CACTAACCCGTTTGAAGGATTGATTGTTGTCAATATGTCGCCTGCACTGGCCGAGGAAATGGACTATGATCCTTTCACACGGGGTGTCGTAATAGTAGGCCGCAGCCGTGGTGGCCTGTCTTCACGTTTTCGGTTTCGCACGGGCGATCTTTTACTCCAAGTTATGGGGCAAGACATTACCTCCACCCAGCAATTACAAGATGTTCTTGATGAGTTTGACGGTGAACGCAGTTGGCAAATAAAGCTGGATCGGGGTGGACGGGTATCCAATAATCGCATTCGTTTTTAGTTTCTATTGCACTTGAAATAGGTGATAGTGGGGAATGAGCGATCTTTTCCAAACTGCTGGCCTTGAGGATGATGCGCCGCGTCCTTTGGCGGATATGTTGCGGCCACGAACGATTGCGGATGTGGTCGGGCAAGATCATTTACTAGCGGACGGGGAGCCTCTTGGGCGGATGTTGGCTAGTGGACGTATTGCGTCCATGATATTATGGGGGCCGCCAGGAGTTGGGAAAACCACCATTGCCCGATTGATTGCAGGTCATGGGGATATGGAGTTTGTGCAACTGTCCGCCGTGTTTTCCGGGGTCAAGGATTTACGTGAAGTCTTTTCTACTGCCGAAGCCCGCCGGGCGACAGGGCGGGGCACATTATTATTTGTTGATGAAATCCACCGTTTTAACAAAGCCCAACAAGACGGGTTTCTGCCTTATGTGGAGTCCGGGATAGTTACGCTCATTGGTGCGACTACGGAAAATCCCAGCTTTGAGCTAAACGGCGCTTTGTTGTCACGCGCCCAGGTTTTCGTGCTTAAACGCCTGGATGAAAAAGCCCTAGATGCGTTGCTGATGCGGGCGGAGAAAACCACCGAACAAGACTTGCCACTAACGCAAGATGGCCGTGATGCGCTGATTGCATTCGCCGATGGGGACGGGCGCTATTTGCTCAACTTGGCAGAAGAAATATTTGCGCTGGCAAGCCAGAAAAAGTTGGACGCAAAATCTGTCGCTAAGCACCTGCAAAAACGCGCCCCCGCTTATGATAAAAACCGCGAAGAACATTATAATCTAATCTCCGCCTTGCATAAATCCATAAGGGGGTCTGACCCGGACGCGGCGCTGTATTGGTTGGCGCGTATGCTGACGGGTGGGGAAGACCCGCTCTATATTGCAAGGCGTATTGTGCGGATGGCGTCCGAGGATATTGGCCTCGCCGACCCGCTTGCCCTGATGCTCGCCAATGAGGCTATGAATACTTATCGGTTTTTAGGTTCTCCTGAAGGCGAATTGGCTATTGCCCACGCGGTTGTCCACATGGCCACAGCCCCCAAATCCAACGCGGTCTATACGGCGTTTAAATCGGCTATGCGCACGGCCAAAAAGACCGGTTCCCTGATGCCGCCCGCCCATATCCTCAATGCACCAACCAAAATGATGAAAGACCTAGGTTACGGCAAAGGCTATGCTTATGACCATGATACCGAAGAAGGCTTCTCCGGTCAAAACTATTTCCCAGACGGTATGGAGCGCGAACAATTCTACGCGCCGAAAGGTGAAGGCCGCGAGCGAGAGATAAAGGCAAGGTTGGAGAAATGGGCGGCCTTGCGGGCGCAAGTGGAAGATAAAGGGAATTTATTGTGAGCCAATCTGAGTATCTCGGTGATGTATTGGTGGTTCTGGCGGCTATGGTTGTCGTCGTTCCCGTTTTTCAGCGTGTTAAGCTTAGCCCAATTCTTGGGTATCTTGCGGCGGGAATGCTTATTGGGCCTTATGGTTTTGAACTGATTGGCGATACCAAAGCCGCGAAAACCCTTGCGCATTTTGGTGTTGTGTTTTTACTGTTTATGATTGGACTTGAGCTTTCCTTTAGGCGCTTGGCAGCGCTTGGCAGCAAAGTCTTTGGTTTGGGTTCGCTCCAGGTTCTAATGAGTGGCTTGGCTATCGGTTTAATAGCTTATCTGCTTGGGCTTGGTGTTTATTCGGCAGCGATTGTCGGCGGTGGTCTTGCTTTGTCTTCCACGGCATTTGTGTTGCAATTATTAGAAGAACGCCATGAACGGGCAACAGGTTTTGGTCTCACCACATTTTCAATCCTGCTCTTGCAGGATTTGGCGGTTGTGCCGTTATTGATATTTGTGACCTTGGTGGGCGCACCTGAAGCATCCGTGCCAGAAATTTCCTGGTTCGAAGACCTTGGGCTGGCAGCGCTTAAAGGCAGTGCTGCTTTGCTCGTTGTTATCGGGATTGGGCGGTTCGTGTTGCGCCCGCTCTACCGCTGGATTGCCAGTACACGGAGTGTGGAACTTTTTGTCTCGACCACGCTGCTTACGGTTCTGAGCATGTCTTGGATTATGTCGGTTGCAGGCCTGTCCATGGAACTTGGCGCATTGCTGGCTGGCCTATTATTGGCAGAGACAGAATACAGGCACCAAATCGAAGCCGACATAAAGCCGTTTCGTGGTATTTTACTCGGCCTGTTTTTTATGACCATTGGTATGTTTATCGATGTCGGTTTTATCGCAGATAATTTAGGCTTGATCGCCATCATTGTTATAAGCCTCATGCTGGGTAAGGCTGTTATAACCACGCTTCTTTGCCGCATGTTCGGCACGCCAATAGCCACATCAGTGCGCACAGGTTTGGCTCTGTCGCAAGGTGGGGAATTTGGGTTTGTTGTTTTTGGCGCCGCTTTAACGCTTGGCCTGTTACCGCAAAACATAGGGCAGATTTTAATGGCTGTTATTGCTCTGACTATGATTGCTACGCCCGGCATGTTTTATATTGGCCAGAAACTGTCAGAGGTTCTGAAAAAACGTGCCCAATATGGCCAGGAAGAGCAGGGGTTTGATATTGATGATATAACCCAACATGTTCTTATCGCTGGTTTTGGTCGCGTTGGTCAAACTGTTGCCAAGGTATTGGCGGATGCGGGTATAGCTTATATAGCCCTAGACCTTGACCAAGAGCGCGTGCGAAAATGCCGCGCCAAGGGTATGCGCGTATTTTTTGGCGATGCAAACCGTATCCATGTTCTTAAATCCGCAGGCGCTGGCCATGCTAAAGCGGCTGTTATTACGATTGATCATGTTGCTTCTGCAAATCAAGTGGTGGCGGCGCTTCGGGAAAGTTATGCGGCGCTTCCGATTTATGTGCGGGCGCGTGATCGCCGACATATGCGTAGCTTGGAGAAATCCGGTGCGAGCGCCGTTGTATCTGAAGCCGCCGAGTCTAGCCTGCAATTGGGTAGTATTGTTTTGAAGGCTTTAAATGTAAGTATTGATGAAATCACCAGTCTTATAGAAGACTTCCGTGAAGATGATTACGCAAAGTTAGAAGAAATTATTGATGGAAAAGAGTAAGATGAGAAAATTCTTGCAATTATTTAGAATCGTTCTTATATTTAGCCTATGAAACACGATTCTACAGACATACGAGGCCTGCTACACAAGCACGATATTCGCCCGACTAAAATCCGCAAGGCGATTGCGGGGCTTTTGTTTGACGGTATGGATAAACATGTGAGTGTGGATGATGTTATTGATATGGCGCGGGCGCAACAGATAAAAACTTCTGTGGCCAGCGTCTATAACACCCTCAATCAATTTGCCGCAGCCGGACTTTTACGCCGGGTCACGGTCGAGCAGGGGCGGGCGTTTTTTGATACCAATCTTTCCGCTCACCATCATTTTTATTTCGAAGATGAAGAACGCCTCGAAGATATTCCGGTGGACGCGATTAGTATTCAAG
>JALSHM010000156.1 GCA_026982235.1 Robiginitomaculum sp.
CCACAACTCCAGTGAAACTTTGGTAATTTAACAGTATTTGACTTGCACCACAGACTATGGTTATAGGGTTTTATGGGAAACCGTTTTGCACATAAATTGACGATTGCTACCCTATTGGGTGCACTAATCTTGAGTGCATGTGGTATTAAGGGCGATTTGAAAACACCGCCGCCGCTTTGGGGTGATAAAACCCAAGCGGACAAACAAAGCTCTGAAAAACAGAAACACGAGAGCAATAACTAGGCCGTAAATTCCATGAACAAAATGTCAACTGTCCTCGTTATTGCTCGGTAAATATTTAAACCCTTTATCACCTTCACCTTTTTACGGATTCTATTATGCGACATTTCACACCCATAAACGGTCAAATCATGGTAGAGAATGTCAATCTTTCTACTATAGCAGAACAAGTCGGCACGCCCGCCTATGTCTATTCCACCGCTACCCTAACCCGCCATTACAAAGTCTTCGAGCAAGCCGTATCGGGCATGGACGCTCTTATCGCCTATTCGGTCAAGGCTAATTCCAATCAAGCTGTGCTGAGCTTGCTGGCCAAATTGGGCTGCGGGGCAGATGTGGTTAGCGGCGGCGAATTAACACGGGCGTTGTCGGCAGGTATTCCGGCAGATAAAATTGTTTTCTCCGGAGTTGGCAAAACCGAAGCAGAGCTTCGCGCCGCGCTTGAGGCGGAGATTTTCCAGTTCAATGTCGAATCTATTCCTGAGCTGGATCTGCTTAATTCTATCGCCCTAGATATGGGCAAAATTGCACCCATAGCATTTCGAATAAACCCTGATGTCAACGCGGGTGGACATGAGAAAATAAGTACTGGGCGTGCCGAAAACAAATTCGGGGTTGATATAGCAGATGCAAATATAGCCTTTGAACGCGCTCGCAATCTGGCTGGCATTTCCGCGAACGGTATTGCCATGCATATTGGCTCACAAATTGATAGTTTAGCGCCATTTGCTTCCGCCATTACATTAGGCGTTGACCTAATAAAACAATTACGGGCGAAGGGCTACCCCATCGAAACTTTTGATATTGGCGGTGGACTTGGCATCTCTTATAGTGCTGACGATACACCTCCACCCAACCCTACTGAATACGGCAAGCTCGTCGAACAACTTACAGATGGTCTCGGCCTTAAAATGCTGTTCGAGCCTGGGCGACTCATCGTTGGTAATGCCGGGGTTCTTTTGGCAAAAACTATATATGTCAAACAGGGCGGTGCGCGAAATTTTCTGATTATTGATGCCGCTATGAACGACCTGATGCGTCCGGCACTTTATGATGCCCACCACGATATTGAACCCGTCGTCACGCCCGCGCCGGGCACGAACATGATTAGCTATGATGTTGTCGGCCCTATTTGCGAGAGCGGGGATACCTTTACCCAACATAGATTGCTACCTGAAATGCACGCAGGCGATTTGCTTGTCCTGCATTCCGCAGGCGCTTATGGCGCCGTACAGGCTAGCCAATACAATTCACGCCCGCTTGTACCAGAAATATTGGTCAAAGACGATAAATTCGCAGTTATTCGCACACGCCCCAGCATAGAGGACATTTTTAAAACCGAAAATGTTCCAGATTGGGTTTAGATAAGCGGTTCTCATTTCAGCCACGACCCGCCCTAAACCTACATATGTGCGCGGAGGGCAATTAACCATGTGCCTGCGACAAATAGCCTCCGGATAATTTCTGATTATGCGTTCGCATAATGCCCTGTTCACTTTAAGAGCAATAATAAGACCCCAAGGAACCAAGCCGTAATATATGGCAAATACAGAACAAAGATTTTCAAAATAAACTCGATACAAATAGCAGTTTTTATATTGCGAATAATTCGCACTTGCAGTAATATGATAAATATAAAAGCAGAAGGAAGCATATGACATTCACAAACACAGCAAAGCTTGCCACCCAACTTGCTTTACTCGCAATGAGTTTGAGCCTTGTCGGGTGCAACAAAGACAGTGCGCCAACAACATCGCCGCAAGCACAACAAACCGCGACGCCCGCCGGGACTGACTATTCTCTAATCGATAAAAAAATCGCAAATAAAGGCGAGTTGCCAACTTGGATTATACCAAATATGCCCGAAAGTGCCGAGGCATATTATGGCCCCGATAGTTATCATGTTATCGCCCAAACTCAAGATCCAGATGCGGTTCCGCCGTCCCACGCAAGAGCCGCAGGCGGCGCACTCACTTGGATTACTACGGATGATGGCAAAACCAAATGGCGAATCAATGATCGTGGCCAAGACGCTTGTTCATTTATTATGCCTGATAACAAACACGTGGTATATACATCAACGCGCGACAATTTGGATGTTCCAGTTGGCAATTGGTCAAGTGAGGATGATTACCCACAAGGCGCCGAACTTTATATCGCCGACCTTAAAGACGGCGGCAATATTAAACGGCTCACCCATAATGATGTTTATGATGCAGAAGTTTCAGTCTCCCCAGACGGCACAAAAATCGTTTTTACCCGCCAAATTGACGGCATGTTGGATATTTGGATGATGAATGCAGACGGCACCAATGAGCAACAAATAACTTTCACGCCAGACTGGCAAGAAGGCGCGCCGTTCTTCCTACCTGATAGCAAAACTTTGACCATGCGCGCATGGAAACGCAAAGACCCGAATGCACAGGATACGGGTCACAGCATGACCATGATGACCGTTTTCACAGTTGATACGGATACCAAAAAGATTACGCCCATCACCGATGATGAGTGGATGAATTGGGCGCCTTACCCGACACCCGACGGCAAGCATTATGTTTTTGTGCGACCACTGGCTGACAACCCACGTAATTGGGAAATATTTTTAGGGCGTATTGATGGTAGCGCCCCGCCGAGACGCCTGACCTTCAATGACAGTTTTGACGGCTTCCCGTCTGTGTCACCGGACGGGACTAAAATGTTGTTCACACGCAGTACCGGTAAAAGGTTTATGTCTGACCTTTATACCTATGTTATGGATATTTCGACTTTAAACCTTGGCCCTGGGCAATAAGTATGGGGCTTCATTATTTTGAAAACAATCAATTGGGTACGCACGGACTTCCCACAATACCGCAGGTTTACACAACAGGGAATACTTCATTCGCGTCCAAAAGGAAACTATAGTGTCTACACTTAAAAATAAATTTATCGCCTCAGGTGCCACATTGGGACTAGCCCTAAGCTTTAGTGCGGGGGCAGGAGCACAAGAGGAGAATACGGAAACATTCAGGCGTTTTGACGAAATTATCGTCACAGCCCGTAAACGCGAAGAAAATGTCCAGGAGACCCCCCTGTCAATTACGGTCTTTACCGCCAAAACAATTAAAGCCGTAGGCATTCGCGATATGGCGGACATTGCTAAATTCACGTCTGGATTTTCCCTAGATGACGAATTTGGACGCACAGACGGCGTGCGACCTGTTATTCGCGGGCAAGCAACAATTCTGGGCGAGTCTGGTGTTTCCACATTTGTGGATGGCATTATGCTCAACGGCTCAATTTTAGATTATGACCTTTCCGATGTTGAGCGGATTGAAGTTGTTAAAGGGCCACAATCTGCACTTTATGGCCGCAATACCTATTCAGGCGCTATCAATATCATCACCAATTCTCCTTCGGAGGACTTTTCTGCTGACCTCAAAGCAGAAGCTGGTACATTTGGGCGCGTGGAACTAACGGGAACTATGCGCGGCCCAGTCAACGAAAATGTCTCGG
>JALSHM010000157.1 GCA_026982235.1 Robiginitomaculum sp.
TTGATGTTGCCAGCATTGTCCGCTCATCAAATGAAAGTTTTGAAATCCGCTGGCGAGAGACTTCATATAGGGGTGGCGCGTTGATTGGCACAAAGAATTTCACAGCCATATTGAGCATCATCATCCACCCGCCAACCGACGCCCAAACCCTGCATAGCAATCCCCTTGGCCTGTATGTGCACGGCCTAAACTGGTCAAAAGACCTTAACTCTGGAGAATAACAAATGAGACATTCACATCTATTAAAGACGGCAACAATAATCGGTCTGGCGACAAGCCTTACCGGGTGCGCTAGCCTGCAAAAGAGTTTTACCGATTTCAAATTGGATTTGTCCAGTAAGGACGAAACACCCGCTTTGATGAGCAAAGCCGTCTTGGAAGTCGATGAACCCATCCAAGAAGAGCGGCCAATCAAAATCGAGTTCTTTGAACCGATCATCATGCCCGGCCAGATGAAATTACGTCCCGCCTCATATGTAACGACAGGCCCAACGCTCAAACCATTTGAGGCGATTGAGCAGGCAAATGCGTCCGCTTCTATTGAGCCAAATTCCAGTAATTACCTCAACGCCATTCAGGTTTATCCCTATACACCCGGCTCGCTTTATCAAGTCTATACCGCGCCGGAACAAATCACCGACATTGCACTACAGCCCGGCGAAGAACTGATATCCGTATCGGCGGGGGATACCATAAGATGGATTGTTGGCGATACCGTATCGGGCGCAGTCGGCGGTGAACAAGTACATATATTGGTCAAGCCGACCAAGCCGGGACTTTCAACAAATCTCGTGATCACCACGACCAGACGAACATATTATCTCGAACTCCATTCTTACAAAGATACCTATATGGCGGCAGTGTCTTGGCGCTATCCAAAAGACGCTTTGGGTCTACGCGGTACCAAGAAAATGAAACGCAGCGCCAAACCCAAAACTGTATCCACTTCTTCAACCCCGAAACTCTCTATCGACAAGTTGAATTTCCGCTATGAGATTAAAGGCGATCACCCCCATTGGCGGCCACTACGCGCATTTGATGACGGCCACAAAGTTTTTATCCAATTCCCGGAGCGTTTAGATCAAGGCGAAGCCCCGCCGCTGTTTGTCATGGGCCGTAAAGGCAAAAGCCAGCTCGTTAATTACCGAGTCAAAGGCGCATATTACATTGTTGATCGTTTGTTTAAAAGCGCAGAGCTACGACTTGGCGAGAAAGATCAGGATGTCGTAAAAATCGTTCGGAACAAATCATGAGCGATACCGCTAACACTCCTGACCTCGCAATCCGTGCCAAACCCCGCCCCGTAAAACGGTTTAGCCGCAAAGCGCTGATACTCGGCGGCACGGCATTGAGCGCAGGCCTGTTTGTAGCCTTGGCATTCGCGTTACAATCACCAAACTATGACGAAGCATCTCCCAATGAGCTTTATAACGTCAGTCACAAACCCATGGCCGATGCACTGAGCGCACTCCCGAAAACCTATGCAGATATGAAGCCAAAACTCGGCCCGCCACTGCCCGGAGATTTGGGCGCGGCGTTCCTAGAGGCAAAGCAAGGCGGCGCACCGGTCGCGGAACTGGACAACCCGTTTCAATATACACCAAATGGTGCTGCGCCCCGCAGACAGTACGCACAGCCAACGGCCTATCAGTCAGCATCCACGCCAAGCAAGCGAGATGAAGCGCGGGAGTCAGGATTGTTCTTTTCTGTTGGGTCTAATCAACGGGGTTCGGCTGAACAGCCAGATCAATTTGCTAGTATGGATGCACAGTTGGAGCAAGCTTATGCCAATCTGGCGAATGTAAATATGATGGCTGACTATGGTAGCCCCGCGCTCGGTAACGCAGATTTTAATCCTGCGCCTGCTTACCAAAATAGTAAGTCTGCGTTCCTTGGACAATCAGCGGGTGAAATATATAACCCTTACGTCCTGCAATCACCGAAATCACCATACCAAATTATGGCAGGGACATTGATACCTGCCAGTCTAGTCACAGGGCTTAACTCCGATCTGCCGGGGCAAGTAATTGGCCAAGTCACCGAGAATGTTTATGATACCGTCACGGGAGAGTATTTACTAATCCCGCAAGGCGCACGATTACTTGGCCGCTATGATAGCGTCATTGCCTACGGCCAAAGCCGCGCTTTGGTTGCCTGGACACGGATTATCTTCCCCAATGGCAATTCTATTCAGCTCGACAATCTTCCTGCCGTTGACGGCCAAGGCTTCGCGGGACTGAAAGACAAAGTAGACCGCCATACATGGCAGTTCATGAAAGGCGCGGTGTTGTCATCGCTCTTGAGTATTGGTTCCGAACTGTCGTCCGATGATGAAGGACGGCTTGCCCGCGCCTTGCAAAATGCAGGACAGGACACAGCCAACATAGCCGGCCAGCGGATTATCGAGCGTAGCCTGAATATCCAGCCAACGCTTAGCGTTCGCCCCGGTTGGCGGTTCTCAATCATCGT
Organism: Robiginitomaculum sp.; assembly: GCA_026982235.1. Classification (GTDB taxonomy): domain Bacteria; phylum Pseudomonadota; class Alphaproteobacteria; order Caulobacterales; family Maricaulaceae; genus Robiginitomaculum_A. The sequence goes on from JALSHM010000157.1 coordinate 2,470, forward strand.
TTCCAAAGACCTCATCCTCAAACCCTACCAACAATAGAAAGGAAAAATCCATGAGCCAACCCAAAATCAAATTAGCGCGTCTGCGTGATAACAAGCCCGTAAAGCTTGGCATCGCTATCGAGCCGGACTTGATGTCTGATCTCGACACTTACGCTAAAATCTATGAAGCGGCCTACGGCGAACCTCAGTCCGTCGCAGCCCTCATACCCTCCATGTTACGCGGGTTTATCGCCAGCGATGCCGGCTATAAAAAAGCCCGCCGCAACATGGAACAATCAACTTAACCCCAAAGCCGAAAGGATTTATCATGGCTAATATAGGAACATTTAAACAAACCAAGACAGGATATGAAGGCACAATCGCCACCCTAAGCATGACCCACAAAGTCAAATTCATCACCAACGACAACAAAAAAAACGAAGATAGCCCCGACTATTTCATCAAATCAGGCCGCAGCGACTTTGGCGTAGCCTGGAAAGAAACCAAAGACGGCGACGAGCCGCTCGATTACATCAAAGTTCTACTTGATGGGCCAATGCTATCCAAACCCGTGAACGCCGCACTATTCGATCACGACGACGGCGCAGACCTCGTTTGGTCACGGCCTAAATCGAAGTAAAAGCTTGCAGGGTTGACACAGCAAAACTCGTGTCAATCCTGATTGTATTTCCAGATACTAAGGAGATTAAAATGGAAACCATGAACCGAATAAAACCCAGCGTAATGTTGCTCACAGTGGAGCAGGCCGCGATGTATCTTGGCCTTGCCCGTTCAACCCTCAACAAATGGCGTTGCCATGGCGGCGGCCCTGTGTTCATCAAGATGGGAAGGGCTGTGAGGTATCGACAGGAAGACCTAGAAACATTTATGTCTAATGGGGCCGCGACCTCAACATCGAGCTATTGAAGGCAAAACCTGAATGACCATACCGAGCGCTTTAGAGGCGCAGAGGGCTGCTTCGTTAATCGTAAGCGGCCTTTTTGATTCGGTCTATTAAGGGTGAAGACGTGTATTCACATGCTTATCCACAAAAATAATTTTTTATTCTCAAACCATTTTAAATCGCAGTTTAATCAGCGCCGCATTTTGCAGGCAAAAAAATCGTGCTTACTATGTGCTTACTGGGAATATTTTCGCAATTTGTGAAAATTGCAAAACTCCGCTAAGCTATTGATAATAAAGAGAAAAATGGTGCCCCCACACGGACTCGAACCGCGGACCCCCTGATTACAAATCAGGTGCTCTACCAGCTGAGCTATAGGG
>JALSHM010000158.1 GCA_026982235.1 Robiginitomaculum sp.
AATTTCGCTAAACAATACCGCTTTGCTAATGGGCGCGTCGCCTTTGTAATAGGAACGGGCAAGCTCCTTAATTTTGTCCTCGCTAAAGCCTTCCCAATACTTCACGGGATTTCTTGTACTTGGATTACTTATATAGTGAACTTTGGTGGTGCCATTGTCAAATTCCCAGATGGGCATGCCTGCGCCTGATAACAAGCTTACATTATTGATGGGGTCAATAATACAAGGGCTTTTTTGCCAAGGCCTACACTTAAGTCCTTCTTGGTCTTTTATATATTTATCAAGTGCAACATCAAAGGGCACGGCTTGTTCCATTTGTAGTGGCCATGTTTGTTTTTCGGCAATATGGTCACCGCGTACATTGTTGATGTCAAAAAAGCTCATGAACAGGCCGGAGGCAAACCATAAAATGATTTGTATCCCCAGTACAAGTCCAGCCCATTTATGAATGCGCGTTAAGTTGCGCCAAAATTTTCGTTTATCCATAAGTGTATTTATAGGGGATGAAATACATATAAAGCAATAAAAAGTTGAAGCCTGGGTAAATGCGCTAACCGGTTTCCAATTTAATTTCTTCTAACTCATAGCCAGCTTCGGTATAATCTGTTTGACTGGTGACAGAAGCATTTTGTGGTAGGGGATGAAAATTATCAATAGGCGGCACAGTAACATTGTCTATTTTCTTTGTGGGTAACTCAATATCCAATGTGAATGAAGAGCCTTTTCCCAATTGACTTGTAACTATGATATTTCCATCCATCAGCTCAGCCACTTTGCGAGAGACCGCGAGGCCAAGCCCTGTCCCGTCTTGATCGCGGGACAAGCTTTGATCCAATTGCGAGAATCGTTCAAATGCTTTTTCCACATTTTCAGGTGCAATGCCTATACCTGTGTCAGTCACGGATATGCATATTTGGTAGGTTTGCGCCTGCTCGCCCTGATATTTAGATATATCATGCGGTAGCAATCTACCTTTTATGTTAAGGGTGACAGAGCCTTTTTCTGTGAATTTCATAGCATTGCTCATGAAATTATTGACAATTTGGCGGATAGCAGTTTCATCCCCATAAAATTCAGACGGAAGATCACTTGGATATTCTAGACCAATGTTCACGTCTGAGTTAATAGTGACCGGTTTGTACAGATCAATTAAATTTTCCATGAGTTTGCGAAGGTTAAAGGGGGCTTTTTTAATCACAAACCTGCCCGCATCAATGCGGGAAATATCTAATACGTCTTCTATAATTCCAAACAAATTTTGTGAGCATTTATTGATAATTTCAATATATTGCTGTTGGGTGGGGTCCATTTTTGATTTTAGCAAGAGGCCGCTCATGCCAATCATGCCGTTTAGAGGTGTGCGTAGTTCATGGCTCATATCGGACATGAACTGTGTTTTTGCTTCATTGGCGCGGTTAGCGAGTTCTGCGGTTTCCTCTAATTCAAAAAAGGCGGAGTGCATGGAGTGACTGGCAAATGCAGAAATGGCGGCGGACAAGCCCAGTATTATCGTAACTTGTATGGCGCGTTGAAAATTTCTAGTCGAAAACACGGAGAGATCAAAAAGCGCTCCTTGGGGGGCAGCCATAGACGTATAATATAAAAACCAGACAAGTCCTATGGCGATGGTTGTATACAGAATCACCATGCGCCACCCGCTAATAAAACCGCAAACAATGGTGCCAAAAACCAAAAAAGGCAGAAGAGCAGAGTTAATACCGGTAAAATCTATTGTTGATACGGCAGCAATGCTGGCAAATAGCAAGAGGCTATAAAAACTGGCATATATATAAAAAGCTTTGCAATATCGAAGCGCGATGACGGATAATGCGAAAGACAGTGCCGCGACCAATGATATTGTATGGTCAAAGGTCCAATACCCATAGGTATGGCTCATAATCGCTATATTTATGGCCTGGGAAATAATCAGCGCAAAGGCAATCATATATACTGCCCGCACACGTAATTTATCACTGGTGCGAGAAAGTTTTTCAACCCGCAAGAATCCGTCAAGTTTTCCTAGTAAATTTGCCATTATTTCTAAAATTTCCCCAGTCTACACAAAGTATCGTTCACTAAACGGTTTTTCCAAATATTCAGTTAATGGGCAGAACTTCTTTGGAGCCGTGTAGGAATTAGGGTTTCGTTAAGATTAAGATGGAGACAAATTCACCAAGGTTTTGGCGGGGTAGGGATTTCTTTGCTGAGGTCAAACTCTACGCGGAAGAAACGGTTTTCCCGGCGGAGTTCATAGGCGTATATTTTCGGCGTGATTTCCACGGCCCAAACATTAGTCACGGAGACATCGAGGCCTTCTTTTAAAAACAGTTCTTTGGAAAAATCGTCTACCGGAAACTCCTGCCGCGTCGCTGTACCTATATCCGCAGTATCGCCGCCATACATGCTGACTGCGTCCGCCGTGCCGTCTTTATGATTATGCTGATGTTTAAGCCGTAGTCCCGTTTCCGTCTTGGTAAATATCCAAGTGCGGGAACGGTTGTCCCCGACGGTGAACGGAATACGCAGGCCGCCGTCTGTGCAATCCACATACATGGTCATGTTTTCGCTAGCCATGTCGGCATCAGCAGCATCTTGACTGACTAATTTGCCAGCGTAAGCTTTACCGCAATGGGCTTTCAAATTTGTGATAAATTGGTCTTGTGCCGATATAATCTGATTAGGTGTGCAAGCAAGCAAGGCTAAGCTGCTCAAAAACAATAGAGGTTTTGAAAAAATATTGGTCATGTACATCTCCGTGATTCGCCATGAACCAAAGAGACGCTACAAAATTACCAGTCTATCTGCAAGCGGGTATACAGGCCTTTGGCGCCGAAAGTGTCTGCGCTGGCGTCCGAGTAGTTTAGTTTTACGCGCAAATGACTTTCTGGATACCAAGTAAGACCCAATGTCCAACTATCGACCTTTTCGTCTCCGGCGTGGCGGGCGTTTAGGGTGTCGAACCGAGCCGCAATTTCCCAGCCGCCAATACCGCCGTCCGATAAAGGACGTAAGGGTTTGGTACGGTCAAATTTCCCGGCGCCCGCCTTGTATTTTCTGGTCTCCCCTGTGAGAAAATAGCCGATTTGCGCGAACCCGCCCGAGAGCGAACCCGTGTCCCCGTCCTCTTGCATAAATTCCGCCTGGGTGTGGAAAGCTCCGTGTGTGCTGGCAAACTCCAAACCGTAAAGTAGGGCGTTGTCGCCGAGTACAGGCTGGATTTTCTCACTGGCCAGATGGGAGCCCCAACGAGCCGAGCGTTTGGGTGCGCCGCGCTGGGTATCCGTATGGCGCACAAATGCACCAATATGTATGAGGTCGGTTTTGGTGAGTATGGGTGCATAGCTGGCGCGGGCGCCCAATATAGTATTAGCGGGTTTACGGTCTGCCACCCCGTTAATGGAATTGCCCCACGCGCCCACCATCCAAGAGTAATTCTCTCCCGCCTGACCCAACTCGACACCTATGCGTCGGTCAAGCCCGACCGCGTCCGTGACCATGCCGCGCTCTAAAAATGTGGAGTGCAAGGAAGATGTAGATTCTTCCATGGTATTGCCGGCTTTCATCTGACCAATTTTAACATAAATGGGGATAATATCTTTGTCTGTCCAGATGAGATTCACCGCTTTTGCCGTGGGTTCTCCGCCGACATAATCCACTTCGGCCTTGTATTTTACCGTGCCATATTTGCCGACCATACCAATACGTATTGTGCGAATTTCGCTGTCGTCAAAGCTGTTTTTCGTCCCGCTAGTTCTGGTTTCGGAAATGCTGGCACCATCCCATAATATCCGTCCGCGTAGTTTCCAGCTATTGCCTTTATCGTCTTTAATTTTTGGCGCACCTTGAAACACGCGCCATATATCGGCATTGGTTTCGCCGCCATAAGCCGGCATGGATATTGCGCTGGTTGCGGCAAGCAATAGACTGGTCACGTAAAGTGTCTTCATATCGAATCTCGCGATTATGTTGCGGTGCCATTTGGCACAATTATATTTGCCATACCAATAGATTATAACATATTTATGACAAATTATTGCAGCTTCTGAGCATATAATACTAGGGCTGTTGGTACAAGCCAGCCTTCTTTATTTGCATAGCCAATACCGTGTTGTGGGCTTGCAGGTTGTTCGGTGTTCGGCTATTGGGGCATTATGTTGAATTATGAATTATTTATGGCGGCGTTTGCGGTGTTGTTTGTCATCATCGATCCGCCGGGTTGTGCGCCAATTTTCGCGAGCCTAACCCAAGGTACCAGCAAGCGTCACCAGCGGGTGATGGCATTTAAATCTGTGGCCGTGGCTTCGGGTATATTGTTCGTCTTTGCGTTTTTCGGGGAGCATATTTTTCATGCCTTGGGCATTGATTTCAACGCTCTGCGTATTGCGGGCGGTATTATGTTGTTTATCATCGCCTTACAAATGGTGTTCGAGCAGCGCACCGAAAGCCGTGAAAATCGTGCCGAAGAAGTTTTGGAGGCTACCAAAGACCCAGAAGATATTTCTGTATTCCCCATGGGCATTCCCATGATTGCAGGCCCCGGCACGATTGCGTCGCTCTTATTGCTTATGTCCGAGGCTGACAACACGGTAGATGTTACGTCTATATTGGCGGCCTTGTCGGCTGTGTTGCTCATCACCTTACTTTCGTTTCTCGTTGCGGGATTCTTGATGAAATTGATGGGCAAGACATTTACCAATGTGTTGACCCGTGTCCTCGGCTTTTTATTGGCTGCGCTAGCGGCGCAATTTGTCATCGACGGTGTTAAAGGTGCGCTGGGTGGAATATTGTGATTGCAACAGACTTTGCCTAGGCGTAGTAAAGCACAAATGGAGAGAATATGTCATATGCCATAGTTAATTTATTGATCAGTGTTATCAATATATATTTGTTGATTATTGTTATTTGGGTCATAGCCAGTTGGCTTCAAACCTTCGGGGTTATTGATGCGCGCAATCCGGTTGTTCGGCAAATATTATCGGTTCTAGATGCTTTTGTTGAGCCTGTCATGCGGCCCATCCGCCGCGTCATCCCAATTATTGGTGGATTGGATTTGTCACCAATCGTAGTTATTCTGGGTTTGTATTTTATCCTTGATGTACTCGGCTCGTTCTTACGCAGCGGAAATATTTTTTAGGATAAATCATGACGGCGCACCTTATTGATGGTAAAGCTATTGCCGCACTTGTCCGCGCCGATGTTAGCGAAGCCGTGACACAATTAAAAAACACTTATGACTATGTCCCGACTTTGGCAGTGGTATTGGTCGGCGAAGACCCGGCCTCGCAGGTTTATGTGAAGTCCAAACACAAATTTACCCGCGCGGTTGGCATGGGGTCTATAGAGCATAAATTGCCTGCCGATGTGGACGAGAAGACGGTCATAAATTTAATCCACGATCTGAATTTGGACGATAGGATTGACGGCATATTGGTGCAACTTCCCCTACCAAAGCTGATTGATACGGACAAGGTCATTGCCGCTATTGACCCGGCCAAAGACGTGGACGGTTTGACGGAGATTAGCGCTGGGCGTTTGTCTTTGGGTAAGCCGGGCTTGCGTCCGTGTACGCCAGAAGGCTGTGTCATTCTGGCCAAACGCGCCCTTAGCTACGGCGATACATTATCCGGCAAGCACTGTGTTATTGTTGGGCGGTCTATCCTTGTTGGTAAGCCTGCGGCTTTTTTATTCCTGGAGCAAAATTGCACAGTAACTATTGCCCATTCTCGCACCAAAGATTTGGACAAAGTCTGTCGCAGCGCCGATATTTTGGTCGCCGCCGTAGGGCGTCCTTTGATGGTCAAAGGTGATTGGATTAAAAAAGGCGCAATCGTCATTGATGTGGGTATTAACCGTGTGCCCAATGATAATAAAAACGCCAAACGCAAGACGAAATTGGTTGGTGATGTGGATTTTGACGCAGCTGCGAAAAATGCAGGTGCCATCACACCTGTGCCCGGTGGTGTTGGCCCTATGACCATTGCTTGCTTGCTGCGCAATACCGTTTTGGCATCATGCGCCCGCCGCAAAATGGCCATGCCTGATATATAGGCTTGCCGGAATCAAAATGCACTTGTAGTTTCGCCCCATGGTGAAAAACAAAAATAAGAAAAGACCTGTCTGTCTTGTCACGGGTGCTTCGGCGGGGATTGGTGCGGCTTTGGCGCGCGAATTTGCCCGCGCGGGTTGGGATTTGGCACTGACGGCGCGGCGTGAACAACCGATGATAGAGCTGGCGCAAGAACTTAAACAGGCATTTGGTGCCACATCCCATATTATAGTTGCCGACCTTTCCAAGCCTGGTGCTTGCGCGGATATTTTGGCACGCTTGGTCAAGAAAACCACCCATATAGACGGGCTGGTCAATAATGCAGGTTACGGACTGACCGGGAATTATACCGAGAATGACTGGCAGGCGCATAAGGAATTTCTAACCGTCATGCTCGAAGCCCCCTGTGAAATGACACGGCTGGTGTTGGACGATATGGTGGAGCGCGGCTTTGGCCGTATCATCAATGTGGCCAGCTTGGCCGGACATGTGCCGGGGTCGCGCGGCCATACATTATACGGAGCCACCAAAAGCTTTTTGATAAAATTCTCCCAATCGCTTAACCTAGAAATGCAAGAACACGGTGTCAAAGTTTCCGCCCTGTGTCCCGGCTTCACCTATAGCGAATTTCATGATGTTAACCAAACACGTGCGGCGGTGGATAAGCTCCCGAGCTGGATGTGGATGAGCGCCGAAGAAGTAGCCGAAAGCGGCTTTATGGCGCTGTCCCGAAACCGCGCCGTACATATTCCGGGAACCCCCAACAAAATGATTGCGGTTTTGGCGCGTCTGATACCCGAAAGCTGGGCGCTGAAACTCATGAGCCGTAATTCGGAAAAATTTAGAAAAGACAAGAAATGAGAGCTGATTCACGTTTGTATGTAGCACTGGATTTACCAGATATGGATAGCACCCGCGCTATGGTCGAGACATTGGGCGACGCGGTGGTGTCCTACAAAATCGGACTGCAATTGCTCCCCCTCGGCGGCACAGAATTTGCCCGCGAACTGAAACGCGCTGGCAAAAACGTATTCCTAGATTTCAAACTGCACGATATCGGTGCTACGGTAGAAAAAGCCACAAGCAGCATAGTCGGGGCTGGCGCTGATCTGCTTACGGTTCATGCCACACCCGATGTCATGGCGGCGGCGGTGCGCGGGCGCGGTGAGAGCGATTTGAAAATAATGGCGGTAACGGTTCTAACTTCCCTAGATAATGCGGCGCTCGTTGACATGGGATATTTCAATACGGTGGAAGAACTGGTCATGCACCGCGTGCGCCAAGCGGTCAAAACGGGCGTAGACGGGGTTATTGCCTCGCCTCTGGAGGCCGAAAAAATCCGCGCCCTTGTGAAAGATATAAATGGCCCCAAAGATTTCCTAATCATCACCCCCGGCGTTCGTATGCCCGGCGGTGACAAAGGCGACCAAAAACGCGTTGCTACGCCCAAAGACGCCCTTGCCAATGGCGCAAGCCATATCGTCGTCGGCAGACCAATCACCCAAGCACCTGACCCCAAGGCAGCGGCGCTGGAAATATTGGCGCATATCGGGAATGATTAAAACCTTGGTAGGCTAGGCGGAACCGGAAATTTCCCTGATAACTTACTGGCAATTACTTTGCTGACCGGGACGCCTGCAAGCTTTGCCATCAGCACGTCTTTGACGGGCAGAGCGGCTTGGGCGGTGTGTAGGGCGGCTTTTCGTGCCAAGCGAGCGGGGATTGTGTTGGTCGTATAAAGTCCCACCATTTTTTCTGTCAGTTGATAAAGCGGCCATGTTAGGCGGCGGTGATCCGTGTTATAGGCCTTGAGAGCGCCGATATTACCGAGGCTCAAACCGCGAGCCTGCGCCTTGCGTAAATGTTCTATCAAATTAGCCACGCCTTGAATGCCAAAGTTAAACCCGTGGGCGGTAACCGGATGCATACCAACGGCAGCATCACCAATCAAAGCAAGGCGTTGTGAGTAAAACTGCCGAGCATAGACCCCGACCAATGGATAGGCTACCCGTTTGCTGGTGCAGCTTAATGTGCCCATCAGGCCTTTTAGGCGCGCCTGCGTAGCCCTGGCATAGTCCGCGTCGTTCATGTCCATGAATTGTGCGGCTTGTTCTGCACAGAATGTCTGTACCACAGATGCTATATCGTTGTTGAGGGGTAATATAGCTAGCCCGCCGTCATAGCGGAAATATTCATGGGCGACATGGTTGTGGGGAATAGTGCCGTGCATACGGCCAACAACCATGGTTTGGCCAAAGTCGTGCATGTCGGCTTTGATACCTGCATCCCTACGGATCCCGGAGAACCGGGTATCAGCGGCAATGGCCAGTTGGGATGAAAAAACTTGACCATCTGCTAGGGTGATTGTCGCGGCATTTGCGTTCCGGCTCAGGGCTTTCACTTCTGCCCCTGTAAACCATGTGATGTTTTCCTTTTGAGCGGCTACCCTATAAAGCACACGGCGGATAATATGGTTGGAGATAATATCACCAAGCTTGTCCGCACCTGCAGAGCCGGGATTGAAGTTCAGGGCAAACGGCGCATCTCCGTCCACGACTTTGGCAGAGCGGATAGGCGAGATGTCGGCTCCGTCAATCATCGTCCACGCACCTAGATTAGCCATGATTTTACGCGAAGCCTCCGATACGGCGATGTCACGTCCATCATTTTTGGGCTTGGAGAGGGCGGTTTTAGCCTGACGGTCAAGCAGCCCGACCGTAAGTCCCATATCTGAGGCCAAAGCCGAAAATGCCAATCCGGCCGGGCCGCCGCCAATCACCAAAACATCAAAATACATACCGTTCTCCATTTCAAACACAGCCTAGACAATATCTCACAGATTGGAACTTGGTGAATTGTCACAGGTCAAGAATTGTAATTTTGTAAAACTTCCCCATTGAATTTTTTGCGCTACTCCGCCACATAGGAGCTATGACATATAAAGTAGCATTTCAGATGGACCCTATGGAGGGTGTGGATATTGATACGGATTCTAGCTTCGCGCTCGCGATGGAAGCACAGGCGCGCGGTGCTGTTCTGTATTCTTACGGCGCGGATCAATTAAGTTATAATGTGGGGCGGGTCGAAGCGCGCGCCCGGCCTATGACGCTTCGCCGCGAAAAGGGTAATCATGTCACCTTCGGGGACGAGATTATTCTCGACCTGGCCGAGGATGTGGATGTGGTCTGGATGCGCCAAGACCCGCCCTTTGATATGTCCTATATTACGGCGGCGCATATTTTGGAAATGCTGGAGGGGAAAACTCTGGTGTGTAATGATCCGAAATGGGTGCGCTCTTGCCCCGAGAAAATCATTCCGCTGGAATTTCCTGATCTCATTCCCGACACGCTAATTAGCCGTGATAAAACCTCCATCGACGCGTTTCGCGCCAAACACAAAGACATTATCCTCAAGCCCCTCTATGGGAATGGCGGCGCGGGTGTGTTTTTGGTGCGGAACGGGGATAGTAATTATACTTCATTATTAGAGATGTTTTTTGAGATTTCCCGCGAGCCTATTATCGCCCAAGCCTTCCTCAAGGATGTGGCCAAGGGTGATAAGCGCATTATCCTGATTGACGGCGAGGTTGCAGGCGGATTTAACCGCAAGCCAGCCGAGGGCGAAACCCGCTCTAATCTGCATGTGGGCGGTACGGCGGAGGCTATTATCCTCACCGAAGCTGACAAAAAAATATGTGCCGCTATCGGTCCAATGCTCAAAGAACGCGGGCAAATATTTGTCGGCATTGATGTGATTGGCGATAAATTGACAGAGATAAATTTAACCTCCCCCACAGGCGTCAACGAGCTGAAACAGTTCACCGGCATTGATGCTGTCACCATGGCCTGGGACGCTATAGAGCGGCGTTTGCAGGCTTAGTCTGTCACTACCTCTCATTATCCGCTCATACCGACGGAAGTCGGTATCCAGTATTTTTCAATAATGTGCGAGCTTTGCTCGCTCTTTATGCGCTGGTTCCCGTGTCGGAGCACGGGATGAGCGTATTTAAGGTTAAGGCTAGAGAGTATTTGGCCATACCCTAGCCTTACACATCTTCTTAGTATTTGCATGTTAGCAATATTTCATGAATTATATTTCAAATCTATGGCTAGGCGTGGCAACTCTTTTGGTGTTAGGCGCATGTTCAACGACAGCGCCTGTAACACGGGCGCCTGCGCAATCCCAATCGGGGTTGCATCTGCCCGACAAAGTTCAGTTCCTCCAGACCGATAAACGCTGGGCGCGGCAGACACTTGGTGGTTCGGGCGAGAGCTTGGAGAGCGATGGCTGCTTGGTGACGGCGGCGGCTATGGCGTTGGTTAACCTTGGTTTTCAAACCGACCCGGGTGATTTGGCTTATAGGCTCAAGGCTTATGGCGGGTTTAACTCGCGCGGGTGGCTCATATGGAGCGGGCTGGAAAAAGCCACATCCGGTAAAGCCAAAACGGTTTTTTATGACCGCAAAGATGATGCAGCCGTGCGGTCGTGTTTGTCGGCAGGTTATTATCCTTTGGTGCGGTTTAACCTAAAGTCCAGCAGAACCCACTGGGCCATGGTGGTGCGCGAAAGCAAGCAAGGTTTTTTGATCCGTGACCCCATGGTCAATTCAAACACCCCTATCCCCCTATCCTCCCGCACAAAAACCATAGATGCAGTGCGGTGTATTGGCGTGCGGACATAGGCTTTCCAAAACGACATTTATACTATAGTGAACTGGTAAGACCTAGGTGTATGGGGAAATCGTATGAATTATATTGAACAAAGTAGCGCAGCCGGGCGGCACTTAATGCCTGATTTGGTGCGGGCATTTGCAATTATCGGCATTGCTTTGGTTAATGTTGGCTTTATTGCCTATTCCATGGAAGCCAGTTATTTTGGCGGTGGCATTCGGTCAAATGCGGATTATTGGGCAAATTTTCTGGTGAGTGCCATTTTCCTTGTGAAAACCTATAGCCTGTTTGCATTTATGTTCGGGGTTGGTTTTGCTTACCAAATGAAGTCTGCCGCCCGCGCTGGTGCGTCCTTTAAAGCGCGGTATTTTCGCCGAATTATCGGGCTGTTGGTGTTAGGGTTGTTGCATGCATTTCTAGCGTTCCCCGGTGATATATTGGTGACCTATGCCGTATTTGGTGCTTTTTTGTATTTGTTTAAAAATGCAAAAACCAAAACTCTGATTATTTGGGGTCTCATATTCATTGGCTTGCAGATTTTTGTTATGGGGTTTTTAGCTTTGGCTATGCAGCTCGGTTATCAATTTGCGCCTGATGAAATGCTGCTTGCTGCTGAAGAAATGCTAGCCGAAAGTGAGCGCTCCCATGAGGTTTTAGGGGGCGGTACATATATAGAGGCCGTGTTTTTGAGGATAGATCAATGGGTCGACTTCGCCATTTTCGGAATTTTTGCGCAAGGCGGCGGCGTGCTCGGCGCATTTCTGCTCGGCTTTGCTGCAGTTAAATCGAATGTGATCGCTAACCCTGATGCTAAAATTTGGCGCATAGCCCGTGTATGGCTCTTGCCTATCGGTATTTTGGGCAGTGTGTTTGGCGCGTATTTATATGCTGGCTCTGAAACATTTCTAAGCCCGCAAACCATGTGGGGCATGGCAATATTATTTGCTGCCGCTCCGTTTTCCAGTGCTGGTTATTTGGGACTTATCGCCAAATGGGCGGCAAGCCCTGCGACCAGACTGAAGACCTTTATGGCACGCGGCGGCACGGCGACGCTGACATCATACCTTATGCAGTCGATTTTACTAAGTTTCATATTCAGTAATTACGGATTAGGTTATTTCGAAAAATTTGGTGCGGCTAAATCTATCGCAATCGCCTTGGCGGTCGCTTTGTTGTCATTAGTGTTTTCCAGCCTTTGGCGTGTAAAGTTTCAACGCGGCCCTATGGAAGCTCTGTTGCGAGGGTTTACATATTTGGGAAACAAATAGCACCTAAGATAATGGCAAAACATTCGTGCGTTTGACTTGACCGAAAGCAAAGCTGGATTCCAAACTTAGCACGCCCGGGATTGTGGTGAGGCGGTCACGTACTAGGTGTTCATAGGATTTAAGATCGCTGCTGACCACCCGCAGGAGATAATCGCGGTTGCCTGTCATCAGATAGCATTCCACCACGGCGTCAATATTGCCAATAGCGGTTTCAAAGGCGCGTATGGTTTGTGGCGATGGTTTTTCGAGGCGAATATTAACGAATACGTTAATGGGAAAGCCAAGTTTTTCCTGATCCACCAAGGCCGTATATCCGGCGATTATACCGTCCTCCTCAAGTTTACGAACACGTCGCAAACACGGCGACGGGGACAGGCCAATACGGGCGGCCAAGTCCTGATTGGTCAGGCGGGCATCTTGCTGTAAAGCGCGGATTATTCTGCGGTCAATTGTGTCCATTTGCATTAAACCTCCTTAATCTGCTAATATATTACTATATAAAGCTATAAACGCAAATAAATAGCGCGAGTATTAGCGTATATTAACGAAGCGCGTCTGATGTACCGAGCATAGCGAGGCAAGGGCGACTGCCCGTCGGCGCTTATGCGCCGCGCCCGCGCAGGCGTGCGCTCTTGCGCACTGTCGTGAGCAAAATAAATAAGGAGAACAAAATGCCTGCGTCAAACGAGAATAATAACCACGGCACTGCCAATATGGGCTTCGCCACCCGCGCCATTCATGCGGGCACGACACCTGACCAATATGGCGCTTTGGTGCCGCCGGTTTACATGACTTCCACCTATGCGTTCGAAACCGTCGAACAAGGCGCAGCGATGTTTGAAGGCGAATTGGCGGGGCATTTTTACTCGCGCGTTTCTAACCCGACGGTTGACGTGCTTGAAAAACGCTTTGCGTCTATTGAGGGTGCCGAAGCCGCCGTTGGCTTTGCGTCCGGCATGGGCGGGATTACTTCGACCTTGTGGACAGTGTTGTCTGCGGGGGACGAAATTATCGCCGATAAGACTTTGTACGGCTGCACCTTTGCGTTTTTTGAACATGGCTTGACCCGGTTCGGGGTTAAGGTCAAATTTGTTGATTTGCAAAACGCGGACGAATTTGCTGCGGCGATAACGACTGCTACGAAAGTCGTATATTTCGAAACCCCCGCCAACCCGAATATGCGCTTGATCAATATTGCAGCGATTAGCAAAATTGCCCGCGCCCATGATGTGCTCACCGTTGTTGATAACACCTATTCAACGCCGTATTTAACCCGTCCCATAGAACTTGGTGCAGATTTGGTTGTTCATTCGGCCACAAAATATCTCGGCGGGCATGGTGATTTAATCGCTGGCTTAGTGGCAGGTTCAGCGGAATTGATGTTGCGCATCCGCGTCGAAGGATTGAAAGATATGACGGGCGCGGTAATGTCGCCGCTCACCGCGCACCAAATTATGCGCGGCATGAAAACGCTGGAATTGCGTATGGATAGGCATTGCGCCACGGCCATGATGATAGCCAAAGAACTAGAAGCCCACCCGGCGGTGGAACAAGTGTTTTATCCGGGGCTTGAAACTTCACCCGACCACGAGCTTGCGAAGAAACAAATGTACGATTTCGGCGGTATGATTGCGTTTGAACTTAAGGGCGGCATCGAAGCCGGACGCACCATGATGAATGCGCTAGAACTGATTAAACGCGCGGTAAGCCTAGGCGATCCCGATAGCCTAATTCAGCACCCAGCCTCTATGACCCACGCATCTTACACACCAGAAGAACGCGCCAGCCACGGTATTACCGATGGCCTAATCCGCTTGTCGGTGGGTTTGGAAACCCCCAGTGATATTCTAGCAGATATTATGTCAGGACTGGCTGCCATATCCAAAAAAGAAAACCACCAACAAGCGGCGTAAATACACCACAAAAAAAACCTGCCCAAGGCAGGTCAAGTTGATAGGGGTCATTGGATAAGAGAGAGTACCTAATCCATTGGTGGGAGCGGCCTAGTTCCCTGATACGCTGGGGATATGAGCGGTGTAATTACCGGTCTGTATCAGGGCTCTAGGTTTCACGCCCATCAATTGTATAACCCAAATGATTGCCGAGTAAGCGTGAGGTTTATCACGGTTTTATAATTAATTTTGCCCTAATGTCGCTTTTTTACGAATGTTGCACCTAGTGTGTATACGTGTTAGATTATTATCTGGGCAAAAGGTTCCAATATGTCGGGCAAAGTATGATAAATAGATTTTCCAGCTTTAGCGATCCGATTCGTAGCAATGAAACTCTGCGCAAAATCGCAGTGTTTAAGACCTTTGAGGCTAAAACCACTATTATCAACGAAGACGACCAGGGCGGAGCGGTTTATTTTATCCTAGAAGGTCAGGTCAATATTACAGGTTATTCGTCGCGCGGGCGAGAGATTTGGTATAGCAAATTAGGTCCGGGGCAGACATTTGGCGAGATGGCAGCACTTACGGGCGGTGTGCGCAGCGCCAGTGTTGTCGCCGCAAAAGAAACTAAAACCGCGATAGTTTCCAAGGTCGATTTTTTGGCATTGCTCGAAAACCATCCAGATATTTCTTTGTGGTTAATGCGTGAATTGGTGTTCAGGCTCGATAAAACCACCACCCAATTATACGAACGGGTGGCGCTGAATATGACAACGCGCATGTGTGCAAAAATTTTATCCCAGTGTGCAGAATGGCCGGAACCTAATGGTGAATATGCAATATTCCCCAATTTGGTGTTGGCACAAACAGCGCGTCAGCTAAATACTGACCGGGAAAATATATCCCGCGCCATTTCTGACCTGGTCAAGGACGGTGTTTTACGCCGCGATGGTAGGCGGTTGTTCGTGTTGAACAAAGCGGCGCTTGAAGCCCGGGTTGAGGATGAATAAACGCGCGGGAGAAACTAGAAATCAATACCAGCTTCAATGAACAAGGCCGCCGCATCCTCTTTGCGTTTGGTGCGTACAGCACCAACAACCAGAGGCACATCACGCTTTATATATTGCACGCCAGTGCCGAGGCGAACCTTGCCCAAATCATAGCTAAGCGCAAGCACGCCTTGGTCAGATGTAATATTGGCTATGTCGTCGTCGGCATGGCCGTAGCTGGCCGTGATGCCCCAGTTGGACGGCTTCCAAGTAATGCCGACATCATAAGCGACATACCCCCCCTGACCCGCAAATCCGTTATTTGATTTTAAAAAGGACGTTCCAAAGGTAAAATCTGCATATTTAAGTTCCAGTCCAAGCCCGTAACTTTTCAGACTATCAAACACTTCCGTTCCACCGTTCAGAATGCCGCTATCTTCACTACCGCGCGCATAAGTGCCTGTCAGTTCTGCGGATAAGCCGCTGTCGAATTTACGGTCAAGAGCTAGCCCGACCTCAAAAATATTTGAGATCTCTGGCGCGAGCGGGTCAAGGGCGCCCGCCGGGTTGCTCCGTACACAATAGTCCACGCCGCAAGCGCGGGCATTAGGTGCGTAAGATAAGCCGACCTGTACACCAACTCCGACAGTATCGCCCAACAATCTCGGACTGGTATAGGCAATTTTTTCAGCAAAACCAGACGCGTCATTATAAGTTTTTACACTATCCAGGCCTGTATAGTCGACGGGAGAATTGGATGCATTGACCGCGACCAAGGACGGCGCACCTATGGAAAAAAGGAAAGCTGAACCATCATCGCGGCCAACAACAAAATCACCATAAGCCGACCGCAAGAACAAATAGGCGCCCTCAAGCGCCACTTGTGTTTCGCGGCGATCATCCGGCCCGCTATTGTAAAACTGGCTGGTATGACCTTTCACAGAACGGGTATTGCCCCCGACCAGAACTGATGCGCAATCGGCAACGCCAGCCGGGCAACCCCCAACCAAACCGCCAAAACCGCGCCTATACCGATCGCGCTGAGCGCGTACCCGCAGACCTGCGCCGTATTCCAACCCGCCTTCGGTGATGGCGCTGACCTCAAGCCGCGCATCCAAATCGACAATGCTTTCTGCGGTCACTTCTGCACCGCTCCGGTCTACGGCAGCGACACCGACTTTGGCATGGCCGGAAAATACGGTTTGTAACCCTCCTCCAAGCCGCTTTAGCCATGATGGCCTGGAACCGCCGCGCAGAGCAGGGGCGGATTGTGGGGGTTGGCCATAACTAGCTTGTTGAGCTGCATCGTAGTCTTGGGCATAGCTCGGCGCTTGTTGTTGCCATTGTTGTTTTTGTGCGCCGTTGCTGGGTTGGTTTTGGGTGTTGTAGCCGTGAATACCTGCGTAAGCGGGTTGGTAGCCGGAGGAGTTTTGGCTTTGTGCGCTATTTTGTATGTTTTGCGCACTTCCTTGATTTCCATTTTGCGCCCCCTCTTGTGCCCATGCAGACACCTGGCCGGGCTTTTGCCCAAATGGAGATTTTACTGGCCAGTTTTGTTGGCGCGATTCTTGATATGTTTTATTGGCCCATGGGGGCACTTGAACCGACGAAGCGGTTTGCGGACTTTGTACATATGGGCTTGCGACTTGTGGGCGCTGATCGGATGGTGGTTGCCAGCTGGGTTTCTTGCCGGGATAATAAGCGCCGCCCGCCAAAGTATTCCCGTAACTGGTATTTGGTTTTCGGTATTGCGATTGCACCTGCGACGGAACCTGTACCAATGGCTTAGTCTGGATTTGAGAGCGAAATTGGGATTGAACCGGCGCAGATGGTTTTGTATATTGCGGCATAGATTGTTGAGTTGGCGCGGCGGGCGCTTCCCAGGCTTTTGGTTTTTTGTTGGCGAACGGGGAGTTAGAACCTGGGCCGGCCACAGCCACAATCGACACGGCTACGAGCACCGAACCAGCACTTAAAAGCCCCAAAAACTTGACGGTTGCCATAACCAAACCCTTAACAAAAAATAAACAGCTTAGGTATGCGAATTTATAGCTAACAAAAGGTTAACAGTATCTGTTTGAGCCATGTAAAGAATCAAACAATTTTGCGTAATAGTGAAATTACGCATTTCAAGAATAAGCTTTGCAAAGCGCACAGCTTCATCAGCTTTTAAGCCAAAAACGCCGTTTCGGCCATGTCACGGCCTATGACGGAAAATACCTTCTCGACGATTGCCTGAGCATCCAATCTGGCTTGTTTATACATCAGTTCCGGCGTGTCATGATCAATGAACATATCTGGTAATACCATTGCGCGAACTTTAATACCCCGCTCAAGCCTACCACTTTCCGCCAATTCGTTCATTACGAATGCCCCAAAACCACCCATAGCCCCCTCTTCAATAGTGATGAGGACTTCGTGTTCGTCGGCCAATTTACGGATAAGGTCTTTGTCCAGTGGTTTGATAAAACGTGCATCGGCAACCGTGGTTGACAGGCCAAGCGCATCTAAATCTTCAGCCGCTTGTAAAGCTTCGCCGCGCCTTGTACCGAGTGACAAAATCGCAATCTTGCTGCCTTCTTTAACGATATGGCCTTTGCCAATTTCCAGAGGCTCTATCTTGGACGGCATAACCAGCCCCGTAGCTTCGCCGCGCGGAAAACGAAAGGCGCTGGGGCGGTCATCTATGGCTACTGAAGTCGCTACCATGCGCGCCAATTCAATTTCGTCGGCAGCGGCCATGGAAATCATGCCGGGCAAAGCACCCATGAAACCAATATCAAAAGAGCCCGCATGGGTTGGGCCATCGGCACCCACCAGTCCGGCGCGATCAATAGCAAAGCGCACGGGCAGTTTTTGAATGGCCACATCATGCACAACCTGGTCATAACCGCGCTGGAGGAATGTGGAATATAGGGCGCAAAACGGCTTCATCCCGTCTGCCGCCAGACCCGCCGCAAAGGTGACGGCGTGTTGTTCTGCAATGCCGACATCAAAGCACCTGCTCGGGAATTTATCGGCGAAATGGTTAAGTCCTGTGCCGCTGGGCATGGCGGCGGTGATGGCGACGATTTTGTCGTCGTGCTCGGCTTGGGCAATAAGCACATCGGAGAACACTTTGGTATAGCTTGGGGCTTTAGAGGCGGATTTTTTCTGTACGCCTGTGACCACATTAAATTTGGAAACGCCGTGATATTTATCTGCCGCATCTTCGGCAGGCTTATAGCCTTTGCCTTTTTGCGTAACCACATGCACCAGCACGGGGCCGTTTTTCATGGCTTTGGCATTGCGCAGAACAGGGAGGAGATGATCCAAATCATGACCGTCCACTGGCCCGACATAGTAAAAGCCTAACTCTTCGAACCACGTACCGCCTGTGACCATGCCGCGTGTGTATTCCTCTGCCTTGCGGGCTGTGGATTTTATCGGCTCTGGCATTTTCTCGACCAAGCCTTTGGCGACACCTCTAAAGTTTCGATAACCGCGCGAAGAAACCATACGTGCCAAATGTGCCGACATGGCGCCAACAGGCGGCGCGATGGACATATCATTATCGTTCAGAATAACGATGAGCTTAGCATCCATAGCCCCGGCATTATTCATAGCCTCATAGGCCATGCCCGCCGATATAGACCCGTCGCCAATCACGGCGACAACATTGCGATCCGTATTCTGAAGGGCGCTGGATACGGCCATACCAAGTCCGGCTGAAATAGAGGTCGACGCGTGACCCGCGCCGAAATCATCATATTCGCTTTCGGCACGCTTGGTAAAGCCGGACAGGCCGCCCCCTTGGCGAATTGTGCGCATACGGCCTTTGCGACCGGTCAAGACTTTGTGGGGGTAACATTGATGACCAACATCCCAAATAAGCTTGTCGTGGGGCGTGTCGAAAACATGATGAATGGCTACGGTTAACTCGACCACGCCGAGACCTGCACCCAAATGACCACCCGTCACAGATACGGACGAGATAACTTCGGCGCGCACTTCATCTGCGAGCCTTTTAAGCTGCTCCGTGTCCAGATCGCGCATGTCCGCAGGTGTGTTGACCCGATCTAAAATTTGCGTTTTATGCAACATTTTATTGTCTTCCATAATTTGTGCTTAGCGCAGTTTATAACTGAGTTCACTTATTTCTGTCGATTCAGAACAAAATCAACCGTGCTACACAGTATATCCGCATTTTCTCCGTACGGCTTCAGGGCATATTTTGCCTTTTCGCCCAATTCCTGCGCCATTTGCTTGGCACCATCCAGTCCGTATATAGAAACGAATGTGGCCTTTCCAAGACCGGCATCTTTGTTTGTGCGCTTACCCATTACGTTACTATCGCCCTCTATGTCCAAAATGTCGTCACGTATTTGAAAGGCGAGACCAAGGGCATTGGCATAGGCACTTAAATTTTGCAGATCAAAATCCGTAGCGCCCGCCAGCCTGCCACCCGCAAGGACACTATAATGAATAAGCGCTCCTGTTTTGAGGGCTTGAAGCTGGGTGATGAGCGCTGCATCTTGGGCGCCATCTCCTGCATAAATATCAATAACTTGCCCGCCAATCATGCCGTGCGTGCCTGAATTTTCCGCCAGTTCCGAAATTAACTTCAAGCGTATATCAGTGTTTGGATGCACATTATCCTGTGCAAGAATTTCAAATGCTAATGTCAACAAAGCATCGCCCGCCAAAACGGCGAGGGCTTCATCGTAAGCTTTATGAACCGTGGGTTTGCCACGCCGTAAATCGTCATCATCCATACAAGGCAGATCGTCGTGGATAAGTGAATAAACATGCACGCATTCCAGTGCCGCCGCCGCTTGCCAAATACCTGGGTTCTTAGCACCGAGCATATGTGCTGCTTCGATGAGCAAGAAAGGCCGTAGCCTTTTGCCGCCGCCCAAAAGCGCATAGGCCATAGCTTCCATTATACGGGCTTGTGGTCCAGCAGGTTCGGGCAAGACCTGTGCCAATACGGTTTCCATATTAGCGGCAACACTGGCCAGGCGGGTCTGGAACTTATTGTGGGCATTCGCCATAATGCTTAGCCGTCGCTATCAAGCGGTTCTGTGCCTATAGTACCATTTGGCGCTAGCACTATTTTATCGACTTTTAATTGGGCGGATTTAAGTTTGCCTTCGCAGTGCTTTTTAAGCTTGGCGCCGCGCTCATATATATCAATGCTTTCCTCAAGTGGTGCATCGCCGCGCTCTAGTTTGGAGACAATGCTCTCCAACTCCGATAGGGCGTCTTCGAAACTTAAATCTTTAATGTCGGTCATGTATTTTCTGCCTTCTGATTCTGAGTTCTTTCATAGCGGCGATAACTCCAGTGTAGATCACCATGGTCTTCGACGCAAACAAATCCGCGCCGCTTAAGGGCCGGGCGCATCATGCGGTTAAACCATCCATGCGCGGCTACAAAGACCATTTTGCCGCCTTTAGCCTCTTCGGATAAGATGTCCGCCGCCTTTTCAGCGCGCTTACGGGCCATGACTTGGCTTTCGACTTCGCCGGAAAACCCGATCATCCAGCATATACGCGCCAGCACGCCCCATGTGGGTGGTTTGAGTCGGAGATAACCCAAATTGGGCGGCGGCAGTCCGGCCTCTACCATCAAAGGCTCTAATCTGTCCGGCGATGCCCCTTTGGCCAAAGCGGCTGTCTCAACGGCTCGGCGTAGAGGACTGGCAATGACAATATCAGCCTGTCTGGCTAAACCTTTGATGACGCGCGGGGCATCTTGTCCGTGCACCAATCCGCCCTCGTCGTAAAGTCCCCACCAATATTTATAGCCGCGCCAGTTCATGCGGGTTTTACGAGAAAGCGCCGGCTCCCCGTGACGACATAAAATAATAACGTCATTAAGAAAGATACCACCTGCTTTTTTGCCTGGTTGCTGGCGCTTCATAATTTAAGGAAAAACCGCTTTGGTGGACACCGTAAATCTTCTTCTTTTTTGCAGCGTTTGAGGGAATAAACCATCATTTTAGCTTTCCCGATTACATGGTCGAGCGGAACAAAACCCGGCCCGCCCGGCGCACGGCTGTCTTCGGAATTATCGCGGTTATCGCCCATAAAAAACAATTTTTCTTGCGGGATTATAAATGGCCCTTTATTGTCGAGGGGGTAAAAATCATTGCGCTCATAAATAAAGTGAGGGTTTTTCTCGCCCTCAAATTGTTCTTCGTATTTCACAATAGCTTGAACCAAGCCCCGATGCTCGCGATAGGAAAAAGCATCTCTTTCGGTGCGTTCTACTATTTTGCCGTTAATATATAAACGGCCATGTTCGACCTGTATTTTATCGCCCGGTAGGCCAACCAACCGCTTGATCATGATAATACCAGATTTCGGGTTTCGAAACACAAGCACATCGCCTCGATTGGGCATTTTTGAGAATATACGTCCATCGGGCAAGGGTAATTTTCGAAACGGCCAGATAAGAGATTCTCGTGAGGCACCATAGGTTAGCTTGCTAACAAAAAGATGATCGCCAACCTCTAAGGTTGGCTGCATGCTTTCGCTCGGAATTTTAAAATGCCCAAAGACAAAATTGAAAAACAGCAAAAGAAAAACCGCCAGCCCAGCAAAAAATTTAGCTTCCTCGACAATGATTTCTTTGCGGGTTTTAGGTTCTGCGTCGTCCTGTTTTTGTTTTGATTTTTTTGACATATTCTCTCTTTAGTTTGGCAAGTCGTTATCTATGATAATTTTACACAATACAATCAATTATATTTCCTGTAATACCATGGTATACAGTAGATTTGGAATGCATCAATATGAAAACCCGCCGCATCATTGCAACATTAGCATCGGTACTATTGGCATCATGCTATACCCCGCCAGTTGTAGATTTGGCGCCGGATATTGCGGGGAATTATGTGCTTGACCCCGCCCATACCAGTGTGGTGTGGCGCATCTCCCATGCGGGCATTTCCAATTATACGGCGCGGTTTGATGATATAAGCGGAACACTATTCTTTGACCCTCTCGCCCCACAAAACAGCCGCGTGGACATCATTATAGACCCGACCAGTGTGAGTACGGGAGATGCTGAGTTCGACGAAACCATTGCTGAGAGCGGCAACTATTTTAACGCAGAGAAATACCCGCAAATAAGATTTATCTCCACCAATATAAAAATAATGGGAGACAACAGGGGGCTTATTACGGGTGATTTGACATTTCGTGGCCAGACCAAGCCCTTGGTCTTAGACGTCGCATTTAACGGCGCAGGAAAATCTTTTGGACATAAGGGCAAGACATTGGGGTTTTCCGCGACGGGGGCTTTTTTGCGCTCGAATTTTGGGCTGACCACGCTCGCCGGGTTTGGTATTGGAGACGAAATCAACTTGCAAATTGAAACCGAATTTAACGAGAATTAGATGGCTGAGATGATGAAGGCAGATATGGCGGGTTTTAGAAAAGCCGCCGCGTTATTGCAGGCAGGGGAACTGGTCGCTTTGCCAACAGATACGGTTTATGGTTTGGCAGGCTTGGCGAATAGTCCAAGCGCTATTGAAAAAATTTATCAGGTTAAAAGCAGGCCGGGGCACAAGGCTTTGTCAGTTGTAGTATT
>JALSHM010000159.1 GCA_026982235.1 Robiginitomaculum sp.
GGGTTTGAGCCAAAACGGGGCAAATGCCCCGTGACGCGAATGGTACCCCGAAGGGGGGATGGGGGGCAATCTCTCGTCTTGCTGCCGTCTGGACTTGTTCCCCTCATCGAGCGCCAAGAGACGCCCGATTCCACCATAAATGGGGGAAGAAAAATATGATGCGTCTGCTCAAATATGGTTTGATGTTTGGCAATTTGGTCGAAATTGCTTCGCCTGCTTTGGTGGGACGGTATAACCGGGCGCTAGAGCATCTTATCGGCAAGCAAACCAAACTCACGGAATTTCATATTGATATTTCCGGCTACTCCCCGGAAATTGGTGCCGAGTTTGGAGATGATCTGTATCTCAACCCCAATGGCTGTAACCGACAATTTATCTTGCTGACCACGGATCAAAAATCCGCGCCGCTCCTCAACGCCCAATTTTCGACCTCGCGCTCTATCTTGCGCAATTTTATCAATGAGAACGAAGAGGAGCTTTTCGCCCTAACCGCCCGCGAAGCGGTGGCGGGCGAGATGATGAATTCGGTTTACGCGGTTACTAGCCCGGCGGACCTTTTACAAATCAACCAAGTAGAAATAGAAGCCGACACTATCCAGTCCCACATCGCCGAAGCAAAAACCCTGCAAACCTATATTGATAAATTCATGCATGATGATGATGCCTGGTGGGATGATGTGTTGATTGCACAAATGATTGAACTGGCCAAACGCACCGGTAATATCCAGCGTAACCCGATTAAGCTGAAGGCTAAGTCCTATAGCCAAGGCAATTATTTCACAGAGCATTTTGGCGGTATTTATGTGTTTCGCGATGTAAAAACACCAACAATCATTGCGCGAAAATATTCGGACGGCCTACAAGACCTGCCCGTCCAAAACATCCTGACCTTTGAAGACCGCAGTGGTATTGCCCAATTTCTAAACACTCACGGCATGGCCGAACCGATTGTCAATAGGCGCGATAATAGTCCCAATAATATGGCGGCTGCCATCATCAAACAAAAAATTGATTTTGTCATTATCTCCACCGCCGCCAGTTTGGGCGATGATTTGGGAAATGCTATAGGGGGCGATTTAACCCGCCAGCAAATCCGCCAAATTGGGCGGCGATACGCAGAACAAATGCCGCCAGAGTTTCACGGCCTGATGCAAGTTTGGCGCTGGGCAAAACTGGACGGGGCAGCACCCAATTTAAATTCTGAACATCCGGCGTTTTTCTACGCATTGCGCGCGGCGCAACATGCGGACAGGGATTTGGTCAATATGTTATTGGCAGATTTATCTCCGCTGGATTTCCGGCAATTATTTATTTGCCACAAAACGGCATTTTATGATGCCTACCGTAATTGGCTTGAGCCCAAACGGGATTATGTGGCGCGGTTTTTGGCCGAAGAATATGCAATCGACAAGGCGGGTGCGCGCGAAACCCTGTTCGGCTCCGAACCCGCTATGGAGGAAGACGATAAATATGTCGGGCCGTGGTCACCTATTGGAACCTATCAAAGGACATCAACATGATTATATGGATACGCAATATCGTAGTTATTTTCGTTCTGCTCAGCATTGTATATGTGATTTTATCCATCAAGGCACGCTTGGTGCAAAGAGCAAAATTGGACGCAGAATATACGGCACCTGATAAAGCCAAAGACATAAGCGTCAGCAAAGAAGAATATATCGCAAAAGGCATGCAAAAATACGGCAAGTCTTACCGACCTAAATTGATTTTTGGGGTGTATTTGGTACCGATTGCTATCATGGCCGTGTTGATTTATTTGGCACAATATAGCTAGGCCAACCCAATTAGGAGAACACAATGAAATGGTTTAAACGCATAGTGGTTTTGACATTGTTGCTCATCACCGGGGTGTTGGTGCATTATTATTTGCCCCAGCGCGATATTGTCAAAGTCGTAGGCACAGAGGTCAAGCGCATGGACATTAGCAAGGGCTCCCCGTTTTGGGACAGCCCTGATGTGGGTACTAATGATGAAGCCACCCGCGATGTCCGTTTTATTTCCACCGTACGTGAAAACGGCAAGACACGGGTGTACCGCAATGAAGACACGGGCTGGTCATTTCCATTTTATCTTAAATTCGACAGCTCCGACCTGGACGCCAAGGCCAAGGAAATGGCGGCGAATAAAGACCAATGGGTGGCCGTCACCCATTATGGCTGGCGGATAAAACTGTTTTCCATCTGGCCGAATGCGACCAAGATTAAACCCGTATCTGGCCCCGATGCGCTTCTTATTCCGTGGTTCAATATTGTTTTTCTGTGCATACTCGCTTTCATCTTCATCAATATCTGGCTCGCCTTGCGCCGTTTCAAAAAGAAACGTATCGACCCCATAGCCGAGAAAATAGAAGACGTGGCCGAAGAAGCCAGCGAAGAAATTAGCAAAGGCGGCAATGCCGTCAGCAAGTTTTTCCGGCGCTGGTTTGGCACAACCAAGGCCCAAAGCAAACCCGCCAAAAACATCACAGATAAAAAATCTACTGATAAGAAATAATGCAAACGGGAAAACAAAATAAATTTCTGCAATCCATGCTGGTTGACCCCAGCATGTTTTGGGTCATGGTTCTTATCGTCTATTTCGCCGGACAAATTCCCATTTTGAGCAAGCCGTTTAGGCTCTTGTCCACATGGGTACACGAGCTTGGCCACGGTCTCGGCGCCATCATTTCCGGCGGTAGTTTCGAACAAATGATTATCACACCACGATTTTCCGGCCTCGCCCATACCTTTAGCGGCGGCGACTTGGAACGGGTGGTGGTGTTATTATCTGGCCTACTCGGCCCTGCTATAGCGGGCGGACTTATGCTCATATTGACCCGCCGTTTTGGTCGATCACGCCCCGCATTGCTAATTTTAGCGGCGGCTTTATTTGCCACGCTCATTCTTTGGGCGGGCGATAATTTCACGCGGATTTCCGTGCTCGGTTTTGGCATTGTGGTCAGTCTCATCGCTGTAAAAGCCAGCCCGCTGATACGCTCCGCCTCTGCCCATGTCATCGCCTTGGCATTTTGTCTGAACGCGGTGGCGGATTTCAGTTATTTTTTTATGAACTCAAGTAATTTAGAGATTAATGGTGGTAAAAGCGACACCACTGCCCTTGCCGACATCATTGGCGGGCCGCATATATTTTGGGCAATCGTCCCAAGCCTCTTGTCCATACTGATTTTGTTTATGGCGCTAAAACTCTCCGGCGGCTTTGGTAAAAACCCACCACGTTAAACGCTTACCGCAACCTGCCAACATTTGCGTCCTTGTCGGCTAAGCTTAATATCCACATCCAAAAAGCGCTTTATAATTTCCATATTCGTGCGCGTGTGTAGGCTGATATTGGGTGTTGTGAACACACCACCGCCGAACAAGGCCAAGGGCAGCAAAAGCTGATCCGCAGACGCGGTAATGTTTCTCCCAATTGGTGTGATAATAAGCCTATTCCCCGTGTATTTTGAGTGTTTTATACCCTAAAAACACTTTTAAGCGTTAAAAAGCACAAGAAAACCCCCACTGGTTGTTATGCCGATGGGGGTTTTCTTGTGTATTTAAACGAGTTTACTTGCCGCCGAGCAGGCGCGTCAGCATTTTTGTGTGGTGGTCTTGGCTACCATAAAAAATAGCTAATATGCGGACTAGCTGCTCGTTTTCAATAACATCAAACCAATATATAGCCCGCCCCATCGTGATA
>JALSHM010000160.1 GCA_026982235.1 Robiginitomaculum sp.
ACCGCAATTATGCGCAAGCTGATCATCCTCGCAAATACACTCGTCACTCAAAACAGAAAATGGCGAAAAAATATAGCTTGATCAATACGGATACTCTAGGGTTTGTTTTTGAGCACTTCTTATCCGAAAACTGGCCTCATCCTGAGCTTGTCGAAGGACCCACTTTTCGGGAAGTGCCCTAGGATCAGGCCCCGCCCCTTCCTGAATCGCAAATATCTGTTCGCTTTCACGCGCGCTTTTGGGGCATGTTTTGTGGTACGAAATTCGAGCAAATCGCAAGAACCCGGCGAGAGAAACCTCGTCAAGCACTTGTTTTTATTGATATATTTGGGAACTTATCTGGAGCGGGCGATGCGCTCAAAAATTGATAATTTTATCAATTAAATCAATATGTTAGAGGTCTGAAAATTATTTTTGGGGCACATTTAGGGGCACATTTTGGGGCACGTTTTCCATGCCCGCAATTTACGTCAAGATGTGCCCGCTCCATAATCGCAATGAAGCAATCCTTGTCGGCGGTAAGTCTGTTTATAAATCCTTCCACAAAAACAGAACCACAGCACACCAAGCTCACCTCTCATTCGAAGATCGGACGGATACCGGAAGATTGCGGAATTCACGAAACCCAAGCAATTGGCGAAATTTTATACAACTCCTGCATCGCCTTATATGCGATATGCAGTTCTCAACAGATCACAGGTTTCCTGACGAGTCATGTCAACACCAAACGACTTGGGGTCGAGCGTCTCGTCAGACTCGATATGCTCAAGATAAGCAGCAATGTCAGCAATGATTGTTTCGTCAATCATTATGTGCGTATCAGCAGGGAGTAATTGAACGAGCCTAATTACGTCGTTTCGGTGTTTCTTGATATTTTTATCATCTATTTTTTCTCCACTTTCCGCGCGCATTTTTAAGTCTAGAAACGCTTTCGCCTTGAACGGGATCAGCAGCGTTTCATCGAGAATGGTAACGCCGTCTACAGATTTCCTAGCCTTGAGCAATGCATTGTAATAAACTTCGTCAAGTAAAATAGCCGAAAGGCTTATAATTTCCCTTTCTACCGTAATTTTCGCTAACGCCATCCCTTCAGAGAAATCGAGGCCATCAGGTACCCGCGAGAACAGTTCGATCATAAATGGAAAATCATCATTGCCGGGCTTGTGAAACCGATAAAATTCTTTGTGCCCATCACTGCGCTCGCGCGCCTCGTATTTGCCATCTTCGATGAATTGTCGAAAACGGGTAGCAAAATCTGCATTTACCACTTCGACACAAAGCACCATGTCGATGTCCTTGGTTGCCCTGAACGCAAGACCAGCATCCCCGAATAGAAGTTCGCATGCTGCGCCGCCAATTACTGCGTATTGATCTTCAAACCCCTCAAAATATCTTTTGAATATATCTACACCTTTTACCATCTAATTTTCTCCAATAAGCGTTCCGCTGCTTGCGCCACGCGCTCGTCATTATGATCCTTGAACTGTACATAGAGCGACAATGGATCAACCAAATGCGTTTCAGTTAGAATCGCCGGGTCGTAAGTCCAGGTTTCGATAGCAACATCAGCCTCAACCTTGTCCACTTGTTTGAAATCATAGGTGCGTTCAATTCTCTTCCAGCCTGCCGCAGATACTGCCAAGCTTTCTATGCGGGGTGCAGAGAGGTTGGTGTATTCTGCAAGCGCCCTTTCCCCGGCGATGTGAAACTTTGGCGGCATGTTGTAATGATATTTTAGAATATGACGCGTTTTGCGAACCGGGCTTTGCAGTGCAGGCATCAACATTTCCAGCAATTCCCGCTTTTCCGCTTTCCAGTGGATATGACGCTCACGTCCAATTTTGCGGGTTTGCCCTGCGCCAGCAGCAACGAGAGCGTCGAACGCACGGCCCATCGTCATGGCAGAATAGCCGAGCCGTGCGCCAAGTTTGCCGGGAGTTGATTCAATCACTTGCGACTCAAGGAGATAGTGAAACAGGAGCACTTGCGCCGCTGGCGGCAGGTGCTTCATTTCGACCGGTTTCATCGTCCGGAAATGCTCCCGCAAATCCATGGCAAGCTCGGGTATAAAAAGCTGGTTACCGGGAACAGCAAAAGCGACGCCCAGTTCAATGAGCCTGGCACGGTTACGAGCACTCAATGCAACTGGCGCATATATGATGATGGCATCAATTGCCTCTTCGATCCGCCGCACATGTTTGGCGATGTCGCCAGCCGTTTTTTCACGGGCATCAGTCAGAAGAAACAAGCACCGCCGTCCGGCTATTTTTGCTTCATGGAACTTATAGGCGCGGGTTAAAAATACCGGCAGGCCTTTTGACAGTTCGGTCGGCCTAAGCCTGATCCTGTCGCGAAGCACGATGGTGAGATATCGCGCCAGCCGATCAGCCGGAGCGGCATCTAAGGTCTCGTCGAGAGCATATTCTAACATAATACGGGAAAACTAACATCATTAATGTTAATTTTCAATATATATGTTAGTATGGTGCTATTTATCCACAAAGGTTCAGAAAACCCGCTCCCCTGTGTCAATCGGCATTCAAACCTGCCCCCCTATCGGCATCCAATTTTGACCTCCTTTGTTTCGAGCAGGCCCGGCGCTGCGTAGTCCTCATGTAACGGAGCGGCGCGCAGGCCCGCGATGGGATCGGCAACTGGATGACGTATTACAACTCTGAGCGCCCCCATTCCGTCTACGGAATATTGACGCCAGGGGAAGTCTATGAAAACAGAACAGAGCCAATGAGACTGGCAGCATGAGAAAAACTACGATCCACCTTAACGAGGCTGCCAAATGGTCGAAAATGTAGGACCAGCTCTATGACGGGGCTCAGACAATTTTACCTCCTGAAAAGGGCAACATAATCTTGGAAAATAAACAGCCGATTGCGTTGCTGGCCCGTAATTTCGGTTAAAATACCATAATCCACCAGATCGGAGATAAGCGCCGATGCAGTATTGGCGGTGCTGCCTGTCAATTCGGAAACCGCCTTCACGTCAACAACCGGGCGCGTATAGAGATGGCGCATCAAGGCTTGCGCGTTATCCTGACGCCGTGCACTAAAACGCGGCAAGACATCCCCTTCGATCCGTGCCTTTAATTCCAAAATGGCGCGAAACGCATTGGCGGAACTGCGGGCGGTTTCTTCGACGCCATGCAGAAAAAACACCAGCCATTCGCGCATGTGGTTTCCCAGACGCACGGCCATCAAATGATCCACGTAGGCGGTTTTATTGCGCTCGAAATAATCCGACAGATATAGCGCCGGTTTGGCCAGCAAGCCCTCAGACGCCAGATAAAGCGCAATCATCAAACGCCCCAGCCGCCCATTGCCATCCAGAAACGGGTGAATGGTTTCAAACTGGTAATGCGCAATGGCGATGCGCAATAAAGGATGGACAAAAATATCATCGGCGTGCAGGAAACGCTCCAGATCGCTCATCAGATCGGGCACATGTTCATGATGCGGTGGCACGAATACCGCATTTTTCAGGCTAACACCAATCCAGTTCTGGCTCTCCCGAAACTCGCCGGGTCTTTTATGTTCGCCGCGCACCCCTTGCATCAATATGGCGTGGGTCTGGCGCAATAGGCGGTTCGAGAGCGGCAGAGTTTCCAGCGCCGCAATCGCCTCATTGATGGCG
>JALSHM010000161.1 GCA_026982235.1 Robiginitomaculum sp.
TATCCAGTACATCGCCGACCAGATCCAGCATATGTTGACCGCTATCATGGATAAGGTCTGCATATTCAGCATATTTGCCCGGCAATGGCCCAAACAGGCGTGAGCGCATCATATCGGAAAATCCGATTATGGCATTAAGCGGTGTGCGTAATTCATGGCTCACCCCAGCAAAAAACAATGTCTTTTCGTCATATTCTTTTTTTGCATTAGATTGAATATCGGATTGGGCATTGTCCAACTTCATAACCTTGTCCTCAATGCGCGAACAATCCGACGTGAAAGCAAATATAGAGCCATCAATTTGCGGCACTAATGTCAATTCTGCAAACGACAATGTACCCTCTACTCCGCCTTGAAAGTTTTCCGGTATATCAATATTTATGGATGTTTGCGCCCCGGTCGCACCAATACCCTCTTGGCGCAAATCCTCAAAGGCCGATACCAAAGCCTGTTCCTGGACTTCGCTCAAGCCCAAATGAGAGAGTGTGATATGGCTCGCAGGATCGTCGCCAATCCCAAACAGTCTACGCGCTGCTGGCGTTGCCATTTGCAAATTACCATCTGCACCAAATTTCATGACCGCCCCCGGATAAGCTTCGGCAAAGCTATCTGCATTATCTTGGCTCGCCTCAACTTCAACACTACCCTTACTAGACGCGGCAAAGAACATAGCACCAATCATAAATGCAATCGTCGCCATTATACCCGCCAGTTCGCCCCAATTGGCCTGCTCAGAATTAGCGATTGGGTCGGGCGCATAACCGAGCTTGCCAAAATAAAACACAATCGCCGCAAATATGGCACTCAACACCATGGCTTCGACGACTTTTTCGCGCTCAAACAAAGCCGCAGCAGCAGGTGCGCATAAAAACAAAATAGCCATAGGCACAAATGCGATGGCGAAGCAGGCAATTATGGCTAGGGTAATCCACGAAAATATCACCAACATCTGCACCCATTCTCGGCGCGAAAACGGCCAAAGTAGGAGGCTAATCAGTGCGGGAGCCATTGCGGCAGCCACATAGGGCAATAATAGTATTGCATTTATGCCTTTAAAAAAGGCAGCAGTAAATGCTGCCAATACTGCAAGGCACCACAAAATACTGATTAAGGGAAGTCCGCGATTTATACTAAAATTCAAAATTCTCACCTTTAGATTATCGTCTTGCTTACAACTTGTTTACCACACATAATGATTTATGAGCGATTCACCGATAAATCATGGGCGATTTTAATTAAATTTAATAGTTAATTCGTGTTTTAGGTGAAATAGGTTATGTAGGTTTCACCAAAATCGTGCGGTTTGCGACAAAATTGCGTATATGCACACAATGTTCAACTAGGCTTGGGGGCTTAAAGGGATGATATGTATCAGAAAGTTTACCAAGTAACGTCACAAATCGCTAGGACAACATTGTGCTTAAGCGCCGCCGTTTTGTTCGTAGCCTGCAAGACAACCGAACCAGCTTTGCCAGCGCCCGTCATTACTGGCTCGCCTTCGCCTGCTCCGATTGTGGAGCCTACAAAACCAGCCCCGCCCCCACCTTTATTCATTCCGGCTCGCCCCACTGCCGAACGCATGGGTGAGGCTTTAATCCGTGCGGCAGGCAATCATGCCGTCTTGATGAGCCAAATCAATTTGATACCTACCGAAGAAATCCGCTCACCCGACCATATGAACCAAACCATGGACGGGTTATCGCAAGTATATTCCCCCAGCCTTGGCCCTGCCCTAATTGGCTATGGTGCCTTAATTGGGGCGCAAAATTCCGACTTTGCGGAAGGCGTTATTGAGACTGCCCGTTACCAAGGTATCGATAGCGTGGTTTATCAACTTTACATGGATCCAAATTACGCCGCCAGCATGCCTGGCGCAATATTTGCCAGTGCCGACATTCAAAATGCATGGGCTAGTGATATTGCAGCCATCAGCCGTTCGGGCGAGCATATTAAAAGCCAATCTTATTCTTTGCAAAAACAAGCCAAATGGAAAAAGCTGAAGACAGATTCCAGAGCGAAACGCCTAGAGGCTATTGGCCGCGCTCAATCCATACGCTTTAAACCGCCCCAGCACACCGCACAGCAGATTGCCGAAGTCGGTACTATAAGGGCAGACGACGGCGCTGCGGCGCAGAAACGCCAGCAATTTTGGCGGACTTACGGACGCAATTCCGCTCCGCGCTCGCAAACATTTCAAAGTCAATATAACAGCCCTATACACCGCAAAGCCCTAACGCTATCTGCCCTCGAAATTTTAGGGGCAACCAGTGCGGAAAGTTCAAAGTGGATTGAAAACTACATGACTTCACCCAAGCTCAATCAATGTGTCAACACGGCGCGGCTCAACACCGAACAATGCATTGCCGCTGGTCATTTCAAATACGAAGACGCATTTTGCATGGCCGAACACCAACTCAAAGAAATTAGCAATTGCTTGACGAGTAGTGTTTTGTAGGCATGTCCAGAATATATCATAATGAGTTTCTGGATGCGTAGCCCTCTTCCTCACTTCCCCACTTGCGTTTTGCCAGCACCCACTCTATTTGCCATATATGAACGACACACCACAAAACATACAAGACATGATCGACGACTTTTCCTTTTTGGATGATTGGGAAGACCGCTATATGCATGTGATTGAGCTGGGTAAGGAGCTAGCGCCGCTCACGGACGCCGAGCGCAATCCGCAGACCAAAGTTAATGGTTGTGTGTCGCAGGTCTGGCTGGTGCGCGAAATCGGGGACGGCAATGTGCTTACCTATCGGGGCGACAGTGATGCTCATATTGTTAAGGGTTTGGTGGCCGTAGTGCTGACCATATTTTCGGGGCGTACTGCCCAGGAAATCAAAGAAATTGATGCCGCCGCAATCCTATCCAAGCTTGGCCTTGAAGAGCATTTAACCCCCCAACGCTCAAACGGCCTTCACGCCATGATAGCCCGCATCAAAAACGACGCGGCAGAATTACTGACCTAATCGCTTCGCGCCTACCCCGGCCCGGCAGCCATAATATGCGCTTAGCCTTGAGAGCGCGAGTTTTAGTATGGTTTTACCAGAACCTTTCGCCCAGTTTTCGGACGTTTCCAACGCGCCCATAGTCATATCACTACCGCAAAGACTGGTGAGAGCCTTGTCCAGCCCTGGCCCTACAGTTTTTAAAGCCTCCATGACCCGTTTGCGGGCGTCCAGAGCAGTTATGGAAATATGCTCTGCCGTATTGACGTTCCGCCTCTGCCGACTTACCGAATTGCCATAATTTTGTGTTGCAATCGCGCCTATCATTGAACGGGCATAATCCGAGGCAAACCGCCCGGCAGCTTCTATTTCGTCCGGCGCCAAAAATGATTGCCCGTCTTTGCCCTGCTGATTTACCAGTCGAGTTAAGGTCGAAAGATGGACATTGATGCGGGCTGGCCTCTTTATACCGTCCGGATGATAAATGTCCCGCGCCTCAATTTGGCGGTGTTGGTTTGCATAAATATCACCAATTCCGTGGGTTTTACTAGCCGTCGCACGGCGTATATAACTGGGCGCAAGAACAATGCTTTTCTTTTGTTTTATAACCGTGCCGCTCGCCAATAATTGTTCCAATAGCGCGGTGTCGAGCCAACCGAC
>JALSHM010000162.1 GCA_026982235.1 Robiginitomaculum sp.
TGGGGCGGTTTCGCGGGTTGTTTTCCCATTTGGGAGAGTTTTTTCGCCAGTATTTTTTCGCCCAAGACCGCGAAGAAATGCCGTTCAACCGGGCGGAGCGCGAATGGATTGATAGGGTGTCCAAGCAAGGCAGCGAGACCGTGCCCTTTGGCTCAACCCGCAACCTTACGCCCGGCGCAGTTATCTTTGCCAATGGCATGTTCCCGAAAATGGAGGGCGAACACGCGCTACATGTGCCCAAGCTTATTGGTGCAGGAACGCCCAACCCGTATCAACCGAAAAGCTTTTTCAATATTTCCGCTATGAGTTACGGCTCCCTGTCCAAGCCTGCCGTGCAAGCTTTGTCTTACGGTGCGGCCATGGGGGAGTGCTGGCTGAATACGGGTGAAGGCGGGGTATCGCCTTATCATCTGGAGGGTGGTTGCGATTTGGTTTATCAACTCGGCACGGCCAAATTTGGCGCACGCAATGATGATGGGTCTTTGAACCCGGACAAATTGCGCGAAATATGCCAAAACCCCAATATTAAAATGATTGAACTGAAACTGAGCCAAGGTGCCAAGCCCGGCAAAGGCGGTATTCTACCCGCTGGCAAGGTCACGGCAGAGATTGCCAAAATCCGTCATATCCCTGTGGGCAAAGACGCAATATCCCCCAACCGTCATGTGGAAGCCGCTAATTCTGATGAATTGCTCGACCTCATCCAACGTGTGCGCGACATTTCTGGACGGCCTACGGGTATAAAAATGGTCATTGGTGATTTGAACAATTTGGACGACTTTATCAAAGCGATTGTGAAGCGTGGCGGCGACAGTGCGCCAGATTTCATCACGCTAGACGGCGGCGACGGCGGAACCGGGGCGGCACCCATGCCGCTGATTGACAATGTCGGCTTGACCATCCGCGAGAGCCTACCAGCGACTGTGGATGCTCTGAGCAAGGCCGGATTGCGCGAACGTATCCGTATTATCGCAACTGGCAAATTGATTACCCCCGCCGAAGTCGCTTGGGCATTTTGTGCGGGCGCGGATTTTGTTTCATCTGCGCGCGGCTTTATGTTTGCACTGGGCTGTATCCAAGCCATGAAGTGTAATAAAAACACCTGCCCCACCGGGATCACCACCCATAATAAACGCTTACAGCGCGGCTTAAACCCGCAAAACAAAGCCGAACGTGTGCGCAAATTCGTCAAGACCATGCGCTATGAAGTCAGCATGATTGCCCATTCTTGTGGTGTGGATCACCCCAATCAACTCACCCGTGATCACGCACTTATTGTCAGGGCGTCAGGGCGGTCCGAGCCGCTCACAGCTATTTGGCCAAATGTAGAGGCACCAAAATGACAAAACCCAAGGTCGACAGCATTGATGATTTAAAAAAAGATATTGCTGGCACGAAAGGCTTCCTCAAGGTCGAGCGAGATGTTGACCCTGATTTGGTTGAAGCCGATTGGCAGTGCCTGCAAGAACATGGCTATGTCATGATGAAAAACCTTATCACCGACGCAGAAGTTGACGCGGTGAAAGCCGCCCTCACGCCTTTGTTTGACAAGCTTGGCCGCAACGAATTTGAAGGTGTGCGCACCCAGCGCATTTATTCAACCTTGGCCAAAACCCGCGCCGTGGATTGGCTGGCCACCCATCCGCGTATCCTGGCTTTGCTTGATAAAATGTTCATGCCAAATTATCTGTTATCGCAACTCCTCGGCATCAATATTTTGCCGGGCGAGAGCGCCCAATATATCCACCCCGACGACGGATTTTACCCTGTGCCGCGCCCGCGCGCCCCGCTGGGTGCCGCCAGTATTTTCGCGCTCGATGATTTTACGCAAGAAAACGGCGCGACGCAGCTCATCCCGAAAAGCCATCTTTGGGGTGAGCGCAAACCAACCAAAGACGACAAGGTAATCTCAGCGATCATGC
This sequence comes from Robiginitomaculum sp., assembly GCA_026982235.1. Lineage (GTDB taxonomy): Bacteria > Pseudomonadota > Alphaproteobacteria > Caulobacterales > Maricaulaceae > Robiginitomaculum_A. The sequence continues at coordinate 1,923 of JALSHM010000162.1, forward strand.
CCAAGGGCAGCGCCATATTTTACGGCGGCACATTCTGGCACGGCGGCGGTGCTAACACGACAGACAAGCCGCGCATGGCACTCACAGCGCAATACTGCGAGCCGTGGCTCAGACAGCAAGAAAACCTGATGATGGCTATCCCCAAAGACATCGTGCGCGAGCTTGACCCGCAACTGCAAAGCCTCATAGGCTACTCAATCCTCCCGCCCTATATAGGCATGGTAAATGCCGTGCATCCGCTTAGGTTGTTGGAGTAGGCGTAGAGCATTTTTCGTTTAATCTAGGGTCTGTCCCTGGTTTAGGGACGGACCCTAATTTCCTTCCCCCATTTTTCATGGGTTTGAGCCAAAGCGGGGCAAATGCCCCGTGACGCGAATGAGTGCCGGAGCGAAACGGAGGCGATGGGGGGATCACTTCAGTTTTGCAACATAGGTGAGTTCGTCCCCTATCGAGCGCCAAGAGGCGCCCACTTCCCCCGTAAGAACGGGGGAAGGAAAATGTTTCGAACCCACAATTATACGATAAATGATTGACCATTGCTTTGCCGTCGCCACACCAAGAGGGTCTCACTTACATTTGCGACAATAAAGTGCGCGGCTATTTTGTTCTCCCCAACAATTGCCGCGTCGCCAACTCCACATCATCTTTGCGCATTAGGCTCTCACCGACCAAAAACCCTCTCGCGCCGTGCGCCGTTAAATCCAGAATATCGTCCGCAGTATTGATGCCGCTTTCTGCGATGAGGAATGTGTCTGCGGGGGCTTTGGGGGCTAGGCGCTTAAATGTGTCCAAACTGGTTTTGAAGGTTTTTAGGTTGCGGTTATTGATGCCGATGAGTTTAGCACCAAGTTTTACGGCGCGGTTTAGCTCTACCGCCGTGTGGGTTTCGACGAGGGCATCCATACCGAGACGTTCAGTTTCGGCCAAGAGTGCGCCCGCTAGATCGTCACTAACCATAGCCATAATAATCAGGATAGCATCGGCACCATAAGCACGGCTTTCTATGATCTGAATAGGGTCTATCATGAAGTCCTTGCGCAAGGTCGGTAAAGACGAAATGGCACGGGCCTGTTTGAGGTAGAGGAGCGAGCCTTGGAAGCTTGGCTCGTCGGTGAGGACGGAAAGACACGCCGCACCCCCGTCCGTATAGGCACGGGCGATTTTGGTTGGCTCGAAGTCTTTGCGGATGAGGCCTTTGGACGGGCTGGCTTTTTTAATCTCCGCAATCAAGGCGGGACCACAAGCGGCGGCGGCTTTTAGCGCACCGAAAAACCCGCGCGGTTCTGGCTGGGTCGCGGCCAGCATTTCAAGCTGGCTTCTACGGGCATGTAAAGGCGCTACTTCGGCACTTTTATAGGCGGCTATTTTGCGTAAAACATCAGCCATTGGATACCTCAACCAAAGTCTTGAGGGCTTTTAAGGCGGCACCAGAACCTATAGATTGGCGCGCCAGCGCAATGCCTTTTAATATCGTGTCCGCCTTCTCCGCCGCATAAAGTGCTGCCCCGGCATTCAGTGCCACGGCATCTGCATAGGCATTTTGTTCCCCGTATAATACATTTTGTAGCGCTGCCGCATTATGCGCCGCATCTCCGCCCTCCAAATCCGCCAGTGACACACGAGCTAAGCCGAGCCTTTCAGGTGTTATGCGTGTAGTG
>JALSHM010000163.1 GCA_026982235.1 Robiginitomaculum sp.
CGAGCGGATCAAGCGTGCCAGCATGGCCAGCTTTTTGCGCCGCAAATATCCAACGTACCTTACCCACCGCCTGGGTTGATGTCATGCCAAGCGGCTTATCAAAATTGACCCAGCCATGTACTGGGTTGCCTTTTCTACGTCGTGCCAAGTTTATCTCCTATTAAGCTGTAGATTAGTTTATGGCATTTACTTGTTGTAACTTTTAAAAAATCAATATAAAAGAGTCTTGTAACTATAACACAAACATTTTTTGGGGGACATTCCATGAATATAAAAACAATCGGCTTGTTGAGCCTTGCATTCTCTTTGAGCGCATGCTCGACAATAGTGAACGGTAGCAATCAAGACATCAGCTTTAACACCAAGAATGTTACGGGCGCTCAATGTGAACTTACGGGCGGTAGTAAATTTGCTGTTCAAGAATCATTTGTTACTCCCGCTGTTGTAAAGGTGCCACGTAGTAAAAAGGCGTTGCAAGCTACATGCTCAATGCCAGGATACCAAACAACAACGAAGACGATTCCTTCAAATTATGAAGTAGCTACAGCAGGGAACCTTCTTTTAGGCGGTGTAGTCGGTGCTGGTGTTGATGCTGCCACCGGAGCTATTTATAAATATCCCGATGTTGTAACAATCACCATGCATGAAGATAAGTAGGTATAAGAACACTGCGTTATACGACAATCGAGAGTGCATGGCCATATATTGGCCTGAAATTTGGAAGCATTTCTACACAACCTCGGCTCGTTAAAGGAGTCGAGGTTTTTTTGTAGTTGCTCCAGTAAGTAATTTGCAACCCTCTGTTTTAATATGATTCACACACCGTAATTACTCAAACCTTTCAACAAGGTAAAAGCTACGAGTCCGCGCCCGCAAGACCTACCCCCATTTCATTGTAATCGATTTTGTGTGCAGAAAAAACAGCGGTGAAATCACCGCTGTTTAAGATTTTATATGTGCCTATTTTTCAATAGGTTTTTCTGAGGTGTATTATCTGTCTTCCACTCTTGTTCTAACAGAAGCGCCATGTGGGTCACTGTGTTCAATGCCTGTATAAGCATGACCGCCAGGAGCAGCTAATGGTGCCGTATCGATAGTATTGGTGGTTCTAAGAACGGTGACCAATTTACCGCCTGCACCGCCGTCTGTGATTTCAATAACACCAACGCCCGGGCAACTGCCTTGGGCGGAATGGGTCACCGATACGGGTATCGGGCCACGGAAGGCAACCATGATATATTTACCATTTGGTTCGGCTTCCATCAAATCTGGCGCTGGATCATTCGTTGGCAAACCTGCATCATCTGTCACAGAGGCTGCAGCACACGGCCCCGTGCCCGTGCCCTTGCCATCAGCGGATGTGAGGTCATATGTTGTCCGCTCCAGAGATGTCGTGTTGAACACCTCGACGATGTTTTGCACTCGGTCTGCATTATGCACGTGGGAGCCAAAGTTAAGCCGCGTGGCACCATGGGCATCGCGTCTGGTTGTGGTGCCAGGCAATTGCCCGGTATTATTGGCCGCCATCCCGGTTGGATTACCCAAAGTAGCTGTGTTGTTTGGATCACGAAATACCAGTGTCGGTGTTGGCGTGTTTGGCGCATTGGGTGTTGCGGTAAATGTATCGGCAATGGTGTACATAGTAAATGTAGATTGCGTCGCGCCCGAACCTGCCGCAGATGCACCAGCATTGATCCACATTTGACCATTGACATCAACACCACCACACCCAGCACCATTGACGGTGGCTTGGTCATATTCACCGATAATGGTCATGGGTGTTGAGCGGGTATTGGCAATTATCAACCCGCCGCCACCAAATGTGACATAGGCATTGTCATTGTCCGATACGATAGGACAAACGATAACATTAGCTGGGCGCCCACCACCGCCTGCATCTGGGCCGCTCGCACATCCGTTTTCCTTACAAACACCAGCAGGCGTTAAATCACCCAAAGCACCCATATCATAAGCGCCGCTCACTGTTGATACCAGTGGGTTACCCGCAGCGTTATTGCCTACAAAGGCTGTAGCACCATCGGTGATGGACATGCCTTTACCAACACCAAGTGAAGCGGAAAGATTGAAGTCAGCCCCCGTAATACGCCCATTGGCATCCCGCGTAATATCAATACGTTCTAATATCCGGCCATGGAGATTGGCGAGGAGTAGTGCGCTGCCGTCGGAATTCCAGAACGACATATGCAAGCTCCGTCCTGCAGTTGTACCACTGACCCGGAACAGAGCCACAGCCTCTTTGGTAGCACCATCGACAATGCCGACATAACCGCCTGTTGGGGCGAACATATTGACATTCATATACATGTTTTGTGGATCAGAGATCATACCATGTAGGCGGCCAAAATTAGGGAGTGTCGCCAGAGTGGCACCAGTCGCGCCGCCTGTACCGACTTGCGCCAATGTGCCTGGGAACACAGCATGAATGTCACATGGAGCAGGAATGCCGCCTGCGCAACCAACGGGTTGAGCCGCCGCGCCGCCGTTAATTTGTGTTTGGACATCTTCACCGCGCCACACCCAGATGAAGCTCCCATTGACCCCGCGCGAAGCTTCGCCGGCAACGGAATTAGATTGATCTGAAGCCCAAACTTCGTAGGGCACCGTGCTGTTAATAGGTGGTTGTCCTGCTGAATTATCTACGGCATCTAGCACCTCATCGCAACTCGACAGGCCAAGTGCAAGCACTGCAGCTCCGGTCATCAATAGACCCGTTTTGACAGATTTAATTTTAGACGTATTTTTACGCATGTAGTGGCCCCTTTTTTGTTTAAGTGCGTTCCGATTTTTCGGATGACTGCGACAATATGTGCACATGGGTGGCGACTTGGCAAATATTAGTTGCTACTCATTTAGTGAAGGCTAATTTGTTTTTGCAAGTTCATCTTTTGTAAAAAAACTAACACTTTGCTAACCTTTATTTTCAATCCCTTAACAACCCCGTTCTTTCACCCGGATTTTACACAGATGTGTTTTATTATCCCTCATAAACTATTGATGACCAATTGGGTCCATTTTGGGAATGGTCATATTTAAGGGGATGAATGTGAGACGAGGTACGGTAATTACTTTGGGAGCGTCAGCTGCGTTTGGCGTGTTGGCGATTATTTTGGCGCGAGGGTTTATCAATACTGCCGTTAGTACGCAATTCGCACAAAGCAAAGATAAGGCGACGGTTGTGCAAATTGCCCCGCCCAAAATTGACATGATAGATGTTATGGTCGCAGATATGCCTCTAATGCCTGGCGACCCATTGTCCGAGCAGTCAGTCATGTTGGTAGAATACCCAGCTATGTCAGTCCCGCAGGGGAGTTATTCATCTTATGAAGATTTGTTTGTTGACCCAGACAAGCCGTCTGTTGTCTTGACCCGAATCGCTCAGGGCGAGCCAATTTTGGCTTTTAAGCTGAGTGCGCCTGGGGGGCATGCGTCTTTATCTGCCAGTCTTGGGGAAAATATGCGTGCCGTTTCTATACGGGTTAATGATGTTACTGGTGTGGCAGGATTTGTAAGGCCGGAAGACCGGGTGGACGTGCTTTTGACCCGG
>JALSHM010000164.1 GCA_026982235.1 Robiginitomaculum sp.
TAAATCAATCCCCGCAGTGTGCGCAATGAGCAAAGCACATGCTGCATTCTCAACCCAATGCTCTCCTGCGATCGGCAGTTCCACATTATAGGTCTGCCCCGCAATATTTATGCTAGATATACTTCCATGAGGGTTTTGTTGTGACCGTGTGATCACTGCGTCAGCATGGGCGCACCAACCAAATGATAGCCAATCCCCTTGACTATTTCCCTTACAGTACGTGCGTAGAATATCAAAATAATCGCTATCCTTCGGCAAAATAGCTACGCCCCCGTCTGCCAATCCAGACAATATTTCCGCCTTGGCTTTTGCAATTTCCTCAACTGATTTAAAGTGCGCCAGATGAGCCGGTGCGACTTTGGTGATAACCGCAATATCCGGACGGACAATCTTGGTCAGCGCCGCCAATTCGCCAGCATGATTCATACCCATTTCAAACACACCATACTCAGTGTCCTGCGCCATGCCAGCCAAAGTGAATGGCACGCCCCAATGATTGTTAAACGATTTGATTGAGTTGTGAGTTTTGCCAGCGGCACGGCAGATTTGCGCGACCATTTCTTTGACGCTGGTTTTGCCAACACTACCGGTAATCGCAATGCGTGTAGCTCCAGAGCGTTTACGCGCAGCAATCGCCAAATCTTCAAGGGCTTTTAGACTGTCCTCAACAATAAGCGCCGGCACGTCCTCAATCGAATGTTCGGATATCACCGCACCTGCACCCTTTTCCAAGGCCGCCGGAATAAAGTCGTGACCATCACGAATGTCTTTGAGGGGAATAAACAACTGCCCTTCTTTGAGTGAACGTGTGTCGATGGATAGACCGTTTACAGACCAGTTCCCAACCGCTTTACCACCAGTAGCTCTCGCAGCATCCATATGTGTCCAAAGCACGCTCATGACAACAACCCTCGGGCGACTTCAACATCACTAAAGGGAATGACTTTATCACCAACGATTTGCCCTTGTTCATGGCCTTTACCCGCAATTACCAGACAATCACCCTTGCCAAGCAAGGAAACACCGTGTGCAATCGCTTCGGTTCTATCGCCTATTTCAGCGGCATCAGGACAGCCAACTAGAACAGCTTTACGAATTTCGGCAGGGATTTCGGTGCGAGGGTTATCATCCGTAACAATCACCATATCAGCCAGCTTATCGGCGATCCGCCCCATTTTAGGTCGCTTGTCCGGGTCACGGTCACCCCCGCAGCCAAAGACGACAATAATTCGCCCCATTGTATGCGGGCGGACACCGCGCAGGAGCTTCTCCAGCCCGTCCGGGGTATGTGCAAAATCTACGAATACAGGCGCCCCCATTTTCGTGCGCCCAGCCAATTCCATACGACCGGCGACGCCTTCTAAATGCGCCAAAGCCGCCAGTGCAACATCTTGCGGCACGCCCGTTTTAACCGCTAAGCCAAGCGCACTCACAGCGTTCAAGACTTGAAATTCTCCGGCCAATGGCAGAACAAGCTTTATTCGTTTATCACCCCAAACCAATTCTAGGATTTGACTTGATGCACGGGGGGTTAATTCTGCGATGCGAATATCACCTCCCGACCAACCGACCCGCATGACATCCAAACCAGAGGCCTCTGCCAAGTCCGCCATGCGCTGGCCATACTCGCCGTCGACATTCATAACTGCCGGAATGTTTTTGGGCGCTAATTCTGTGAACAAGCGAGATTTGGCGGTGAAATATTCTTCCATAGTGTTGTGATAATCGAAATGGTCTTGACTGAGGTTGGTAAATCCAACCGCAGCCAATTTCACCCCGTCTAGGCGGTATTGCTGCAGACCATGAGAAGAGGCCTCCATACCCGCATGAGTGATGCCGGATCGTGCTAATTCTTGTAAAGTCTGGTGCAATGCAACCGCGTCCGGTGTCGTATGCTTAAGAGGCAGGACGCCGTTTTTTTTCGTCACACCCAGCGTGCCAAAACAGGCGGCATTTAAGCCCGCATAGTCCCAAATTTGCCGTAGAAATTCTATGGTCGAGCTTTTGCCATTTGTCCCGGTCATCGCGACCATGGTTTCAGGTTGGCCTGCATACAAACGTGCGGCGATTTGCGCATATAATTGGCGCGGTTTCTTATGGGCAATATATGGAACGGGCATTGCGGCCAAACCCGGTAAGCTCAATATAGCAGATGCGCCGTTCTCCAAAGCACTTTCAATAAAATCCCGACCATCGGCCTGGGTGCCAGGCAGTGCCGCAAACAGGCTCCCGGCGCACACCGCACGACTATCTGCGGTCAAGCTGGTTATTTTCACATCTAACCCGGCCAATTTTTGCGGCGCTATTAGAGCGGAAAGCATCATTGACTGCCCCCTATTTTCGCAGGTTTGTGTGCGGCCATTTTAACGGTTTTACGTACGCCAAGTACGGGCGCAATCCGTTCAACAACCGCACCAGCCGTTATAGCCGCATTCCAGCCCGCCGTAGCATAGCCCCAACTGCCCTCATAAGCCTTCGGTTCATCATACACTATAAACACAAGATAATGGGGATCACTGTAGGGAAAAGCAGCGACGAATGTAGTCACCAAGCGTTTTCTTGCGTATTCGCCGTTGATCAATTTTTCCGCCGTTCCGGTCTTACCCATAAGCTCATAGCCTTCGACGGCGGCATTTCTGCCAGTACCATTGGTCACAACATAACGCATCGAATCGACTACATGCTGGGACGTTTCGCTTGAAACGGCACGATGAGATTTTATAGCCTGGCCAATCTTCTGCTTCTCTATAGTCGGAGCAATATAATTCCCACCGTTCAAAAGCGCCGCTAGTGCAGTCGCCAAAGCCAATGGAGTCACGGAAATTCCGTGGCCGTAAGACACAGTGGCAATCGTAATGTCCTGCCATTCACGCGCAACCAAAGGTGCCGCACTTTCTTTAAGCTCCATAGGGACACGATCAAACAAGCCGAGCCGTTTCAGCAGATCTTGCTGAGCATCGCCGCCCGCCCTTAGCGCAAGCAAAGACACGCCACGATTAGAGGACTTGGCCAAAATATCATCGACACCCATGGGCTCATACACCGGATGGTCATCTTTGATGGATTTGGTTTGTATGACTAATGGTTTATGCACAGGCAGTTTCTCCCCGTCTTTCACAACGCCCGCTTCATGTGCCAGCGCTATTGTAATTGGCTTGAAGGTTGAACCCAGTTCGTAAAGTTGCATTGAGGCACGGTTAAGGCGATTATTGGGCAATGTTGCGCCGGATTGGTTTGGATTGAAATCCGGTAGCGAAGCCATCGCCAGAATCTCTCCGGTCTTAATATTCAACACAACACCAGACGCCGCCAAAGCTGCGTATTTCTCCATGCCCACACCTAACTCATCAGCCAAAGCAAATTGGACGCGCATATCAATAGACAATTTTATTGGCGCAGCATTCTTCTCGGACAAGCGCTTATCAAATGCCCGCTCAACACCCGCAGTGCCGTTAAGATCTATGTCCGTAAAACCCAGTACATGCGCAGCAAGGTTTCCGCGCGGATACACGCGCTTAGGTTCAACTTGAAAACCAAGCTCAGGTAGCCCCAAAGAAAACACTAATTGCCGCTCTTTGGGCGTCAAATTTCGCTTAATCCAAACAAAGGACTTTTTCGAAGTCAACCGCTCCTCAACAATCGCTGGATCAAGATCTGGCAGAACAGAAATAATCGCCTCGGTCGAAGCTACAGCATCCCAAACTTTACGCGGATCAGCATAGAGGGAATATGTTTCCAAACTAGTCGCTAGCAACTCCCCATTGCGATCAACTATGTCCGCGCGTGTTTTGACTTGGTTGGCGGCCATAGGTGTAAATACTTTTGGGGTGCGCAGAAGAGAGACTTCTGCTAATCTCGAAATCAAAAGCAAAAGGAATAAAGCAAAAATAACCATCCCCATGACGATACGCACTCGCGCTTGGCGAATAAATTTTTGCTCTTCGTCTTGCACATTCAACGACGGCACACTCTCTAGGAAAGCGTCTTTTGTAGACATGCCTGACAAAATAGATGTATTATTCATCGCTGACCCTCAACTTTTTGTGCCAGCTCCTGAGTCGCTTGCTTCAAAGTCATGGTGCGCTGTGTAGGCGTCGGCTGCAACCCCAATTGATCCACAGCTAAAGCACGCAACCTCTCTGGGCTCTCCAAGTGCGCAATCTCCGCCGACAATATCTGCACGACTTGGCGCTCATGAGCCAAGGATCGCTCCAAGGTATAAACGCGTGACTTCGCCTCTAACGTCTGCGCTTTAATGGCATACAAAGCCACCAACAAGCCGACAAAAATCAACATAGGCGCAATCAGGCCTACACGCGATCGGCGTACAATCGTGGCATGAGCATATCTCATGACGCTAACTTTCGCAGGTCATCTAGACTAGGTGCGCGCGGCAAGAGTGCCGCACCTATATTATTACCACCAACCTCACTATCGGACCAAGCCGCAGCACTGGTGCGCACGGCAAAACGCAGCCGAGCCGACCGCGCCCGGGGGTTTCGCGCCAACTCCTGCTTGGATGCCGTCACACCTGAACGCCTAACTAGCTTGAATGAAGGCATATCCTCACCCGCCCCCATACTAGCACTTTGGGGCGGCAAGTGGCGTGACCCTCCCCGACCCTCACCGCTTCGGTTCCGTAAAAAAGTTTTGACGATGCGATCTTCGAGGGAGTGAAAACTAACCACCACCAAACGCCCGCCAGGCTTCAGAACACGCTCCGCCGCCAATAAAGCACGTACCAATTCGCCAAGCTCGTCATTAACATAAACCCTAAGCGCCTGAAACACCTTGGTGGCAGGGTGCCGCTTACCGCCGCCGCCCAGAGCCTTGGTCACTATATCCGCCAATTGCAGCGTTGTCTCAATAGGTGCTTCATCACGGGCACGAACGATGAAATCCGCACAACGGCGGGCACGCCGCTCTTCGCCGTACACCTTAAATATTTGCTGTAAGTCGTTACGAGATAAAAACTTTATTGCATCCACTGCACTAAGGCCACCCCCAGCCATTCGCATATCCAGTGGCCCATCCCGCATGAAAGAAAACCCGCGCTTATCTTGATCAAGCTGCATAGACGATACGCCTATATCCAAAACAACACCATCAACCAACCCCCCAGCACTGACCTCATCAAGCTTGGAAAACTCACTTTTTACAAAGGTAAAACGAGAACCAAACTCGCCACGAACCACATCCACATAGGGGGCAACACTCGGATCTCGATCGAGGCCGATAACTTGACAATTTGCGGATCGCAAAATATGCGATGTATAGCCACCTGCACCGAATGTGCCATCAATATAGGTTTCGCCGTCCGTCGGATGCAGCGCCGCCAAGACTTCGTCCATCAAAACCGGAATATGACTAGCCGCACTACTCATATATCTAAACCTTGCCCAGCCCCCACCTTTATTTTCGCATATAGAGCTTGGCGGGTATCTTTGGCCAATTTGCGCACCTGTTTTGCCTTGGCCAAATAAGCATCTGCATCCCAAATTTCAAACCGTTCCCCCATACCAACAAAAGTCACCTGCTTATCCAACCCGGCAAATTCAGCCAATTCCTTCGGCAGTGACACGCGACCACTAGCATCAAAACCAAGGCGAAAGCTTTCACCAAAATAAGCCCGCTCAAATGCAATACGAGCATGATCATGCGGCTCTAGGTTTTTCAGCAAATCCAGCTTGCTACGCACCAGCGCCATGCCACCGCCCTCAAGCCACTTACCTTCCAAGCTCGGCCAGACAACAATACCGTCAAACTCATCATTATTTTCAAGGCCACCAAGAGCTATCGCTGTGCGAAAATCCGCAGGCACAGATACACGGCCTTTGGCGTCCAAAGCATTGGTAAAGCGCGATAAAAACATAGCTTCCTCCCCACAACCATAAAGGCTAGAATGCAGCAAGATGCTTGCCACTCAATATCTATACTATGGGATTATATGGGATGCAATGCCATTTTATCATTTTATTAAGCATAAATCGAGGCATCTGGGAAAAATCTTAGAACGTAAATGGAACCTGCAAGCAAGCTTAGTGCAAAAAAGATAAGCGCCAGCGCATTCCCCGATACTTCAATGTAAATAGCACGGGAAATTACGCCAAGGATTTAGGCCGCGACGGTACAGGGGTTTAGAGCAGAACTTATCTAATAAGTCCTACCCCTAGCCTAATGCACGCGCTTATAGGGCTTGGTGACGGTTTTAATAAAACCGTCCACATCCATATCAAGCTTATAATGCACCCAATCTATACGGCGAAACTTCTTGCGTGTTCCCATTTTCTGCAAGGCTCGCCCCATGGCGACCTTCAGTAGCTTCACCAATATAGGAGTTTGCGCCCACGGCTTGGGGTTTGCAGAAAAACGGCGACGGAGCCACGCATTTGTAAAACTACCAGCATTACGAAAAGCACTTTCAGCCGTTGAAAACTCCATAACCATGGAAACACAAAATGTCCGATTTTCCACTCTATGCGGCGAGGGGTGCGGCCAACTGACCATCTCACCACCATATAAATCCGCTGGCTTGAGAATGGCACCATCGTCCATAGCGTAAGAAAAAGGCATGTCTTGATCAACCTCGCCGATTATAATTTTCTCATACTCAATATCAGGCAAAAATTCGTCTGTAACTGGATACACCCACGCCTGCTTATGCCCCCTGATATGCCATAATAATGTAGTCGTCGGGTCGGCATGATAAGGCGTAGCAGCCGTTTTTGATGAGATTAAAATTCCGCCGCGACAATTACGCATAGCCTTGTTTTTACCTGTCTTTTCCTCCAGCTCATCAAGCAATTGGTCATAGACCTTTTGGTATTCCGGATGAACATTCATGGCTTCGCGCAGATTGATCCAGACGCGCGCATTGGTCTTGACAACTTTCATCATAGTCGCGCCGTCTGCACCAGAAAAATCTACTGTGACTTGCTTGTCAGGGTAATCAGGGTCACTTTCGACATATTGAAAGTCGATCAGATGACTAGGATGTTTGTCCAAGAGCCGAATTAAAGCTTCGTCAGAAAACAATCCTGTCTCCTCCATACGGTGCTTCGTGACGACAATCTCTTTACTATAATTATCGCGTTGCTCCTGCGACCACGCTTCTAACAATTCCATATCAACCTCCATATTCACCAGGGCTTAATCAGCCAATTTCACTTCGGCACACTTGCACAAAGATGTTAACAATCATGCAAAACACGCGCCTTTTTCGTCTAAACGGTGGGAGGTGTGCGAAGTTGTCGCAATTGGGCTGTAATAACTGCGACGTTTTGACCAAGTTTATCAATTGAAATTTAGGCACTAACAGATACTAATATTACAGATTCTTAATTTACCAATTTTGGACAGGGGGATAGCTTGTGCCTATAAATCCAACCATAATAAAAAGAGCTAATGGAGCGATACTGCCCATTGGAATTATTTGCGTACTCGGCTTTATCTGGGCCGTTCTGGTAGCCTCACGCGGTGTTGACCCAGTCATTAAGCCCCATGCTTATATGTATATATTCGCCTTTGCTCTGGCGATTTTTGCACTGGTGTACGGCATTATGCAGAACAAATTTGTTTATAACCCTTATGAATATGATGACGGGGTTATCAAAGCTGGGGTGATAGCTACTATCTTTTGGGGCATTGCTGGCATGACGGTCGGGGTGCTGATTGCCTTTCAGTTAGCTTATCCGCAAATTATGGACGCTACAGGTTTATCCTGGCTCAATTTTGGGCGATTACGTCCCTTACACACATCGGGCGTAATCTTTGGCTTTGGCGGGAATGCGCTAATCGCGACCTCATTTTATACAGTCCAGCGCACTTGCCGCACCAGATTGGCGGGGGGTATGTGGCCATGGTTCGTATTTTGGGGCTGGCAATTAGTGCTTGTTATTGCTGGCACAGGCTATCTTATGGGAATTACCCACGGGCAGGAATATGCTGAACCTGAGTGGTATGTCGATATTTGGATTACCATTGTATGGGTTGCTTATTTGGCGGTCTTTATGATGACTTTGGCTAAGCGTAAAGAAAAACATATTTATGTGTCCAACTGGTTCTATCTGTCCTTTATCGTAACCATTGCCATGTTGCATATCGTCAACAATGTGGCTCTGCCTGTTGATTGGCTTGGTGCGAAAAGTTATTCACTGGCGGCGGGCGTACAAAACGCTATGACCCAGTGGTGGTATGGCCATAATGCGGTGGGTTTCTTTTTGACCACAGGTTTCCTTGGTATGATGTATTATTTCATACCAAAACGCGCCGAACGGCCTGTCTATTCCTACCGCCTGTCTATTGTTCACTTTTGGACAGTTATCTTCATCTATATCTGGGCGGGGCCGCACCATTTGCATTACACAGCTTTGCCGCAATGGACACAGACTTTGGGCATGGTGTTCTCAGTAATGCTATGGATGCCAAGCTGGGGCGGTATGATCAATGGCTTGATGACCTTGTCTGGCGCTTGGGATAAATTACGTACAGATCCTGTTCTGCGTCTCTTGGCGGTTTCCGTGGCTTTTTACGGTATGGCAACATTCGAAGGGCCGCTCATGGCTGTGCGTTATGTTAACGCCTTGTCCCATTATACGGACTGGACGATTGGACACGTTCATGCGGGTGCTCTCGGTTGGAACGGCATGGTGACCTTTGGAGCGCTGTATTGTATGGTACCTTGGCTGTGGAAGAAGAAAGACCTATATTCACTTAGAATGGTTGAATGGCATTTCTGGCTCAGCACGATTGGCATTATTTTCTATATCACGGCCATGTGGGTCAGTGGTATTATGCAAGGCCTGATGTGGCGTGCCTATACCGACCTTGGTTTCTTGGAGTATTCATTTATTGAAACTGTGAAAGCCATGCACCCTTATTATGTTATTCGGGCAATTGGCGGGACGTTATATCTGCTCGGCATGTTTGTTATGGCATACAATGCCTGGCAGACAATCAAAGGCAGAGGTGATGCATATTCATTAACCGAGGATGCCCCTGCCGCCCGCAAACCAGCGGTTGATGCAATCCCTGAATTAGCTTTAGGAGAATAGACATGGCTAAGCTTCATGATTATATGGAAACACGCTCCTTCGCACTTATGGTGGGCATTTTGCTCACCGTGATGGTCGGCGGCATTGTGCAGATTACACCTCTGTTTTTTATTGATAGCACCATTGAGGAAGTGGAAGGCGTGCGCCCCTACTCCCCCCTAGAACTGGCCGGGCAAGACATTTATGTGCGCGAGGGTTGCTATCTGTGCCATTCACAAATGATCCGGCCTTTGCGCGACGAAATTGAACGTTATGGTCATTATTCGCTGGCTGCGGAAAGCATGTATGACCGTCCGTTTCAGTGGGCATCTAAACGCACCGGGCCTGACCTAGCACGGGTTGGTGGTAAATATACCGATGACTGGCATGTGTTTCACCTCACGAACCCACGCGCTGTCGTGCCGGATTCTGTCATGCCGCCCTATGCGTTCCTGAACGATAAAAAACTAAATGCCAAGCTTATCGGCGCGCATCTAGCTGCCAAGCAAGCCATTGGCGAGCCATATACTGACGAAATGGTTGCACAGGCAGAAGCAGATTTATACACACAAGTTGACCCGGATAGCGATGATATAGACGCATTTCTGGCTCGCTACCCCAAGGCTCAGGTGCGGAATTTTGACGCCCAGCCAGAAATTACCGAAATGGATGCCCTCATCGCTTATCTTCAGATTATTGGTACTATGGTCGATTTCGACGAATACCAGGCCAATATCAACGACAATGCGAGATAGGGGGACGTTATGGAATACGAACAAATAGCTTTCATCGCTAAATATGGTGGTACGCTTTTTTTCTTTTTGTTTTTCATCACAATACTTCTCTATGTGTTTGCGCCCGGCGGGCGCAAAAGGGCGCGCGATGCCGCCAATGTTGTAATGACCAAAGACGATCGACCCATCATTGACGACAATACTACCAAAAAGGATCAGTCATGAGTGACCATAAAAAAGTTGACGAACACAGCGGCACAGAAACCACCCACCATGAATGGGACGGCATCCAGGAGCTGGATACGCCTATGCCGAGATGGTGGATAAATATCATGTATCTTACGATCATTTGGTCTATCGGCTATGTCATCCTCATGCCGGCTATTCCCTTGCTCAATGGTTATACCAAAGGCGTTCTTAATTTTTCTGACAGAGACCGTGTTGCGGTAGCCGTAGAGAAAATGCACGCAGACAGGTCAGCACGCTCGCAAGAGCTTGCAAACTCCTCTATTTCGCAAATCATCAACGATGATGGCCTATACGAATTTGCCGTCCAACAAGGCAAAACCTTGTTTGGAGATAATTGCGAAACTTGTCACGGGGCGGGCGGGCAAGGTGTTGTTGGCTATCCTAATTTGAACGACCAAGTTTGGATATGGGGCGGAAGCTTCGATGACATTAAATACACTATCACTTACGGTATCCGCGCCGAACACGATGAAACCCGGTTTGGAACAATGGCTGCCTATGGTCGCGACGAAATCTTGGAACCCGAGCAAATAGATGATCTTGTACAACATGTACTTAATATCTCTGGGCAACAATCAGACGCATCTGCCGCTGCGCGGGGTGCTGCTCTATTCGCAGAAAACTGTGCCGCTTGCCACGGCGTAGAGGGCAAGGGCACACGCGAAAACGGTGCGCCAGACTTAACTGATACGGATTGGCTGTACGGTGGTACTCCTGAGGTTATACACGAAACTATATTTAATGGCCGCAACGGTGTGATGCCCAATTGGAATGAACGTCTCTCCGCTGACCAAATTATGGCACTCAGCGTTTATGTTCATAACGAATTAGGCGGCGGCGAGTAATCTATAGTCATATGGGTCTGGTTCAGTTCAGACCCATATGACTTATTTTTTTGACCAGACACAGAAATTGGAATTATTCTAATGTCAAATAGCAAACAAAATAACAAACGAAAAGGTAAACGCAGGGAAGTCGCGCCTGGTATTAAAAAATCTCGCTGGAATGCGGTCACAGAATCAACACCCGTAAAACCTGGTGGCCTATATAGCAAACGCACTAAAATTTTTCCAAAGCGGGTCAAAGGTACGTTCCGGCGCATCAAATGGATAGCGCTATTTACATTGCTGGGCATTTATTATTTCATTCCCTTTTTACGCTGGGATCGCGGCCCTGATGCCCCAAACCAAGCCGTACTTATCGACTTCGAAAATGCGCGCTTTTATTTCTTTTTTATCGAGATTTGGCCGCAAGAAGTCTATTATATAACTGGCTTGCTGATACTGGCCGCCATTGGTTTGTTCTTGGCGTCCGCGCTATTCGGGCGCCTGTGGTGCGGATTTGCCTGCCCGCAAACTATTTGGACAGACTTATTTATTGCGGTCGAGCGCTTCTTTGAAGGCGACCGCAATGCTCGCATCAAATTAGAAAAATCCAAATGGACTGCCTCTAAAATTTACAAAAAAACCGCGAAACATATTGTCTGGCTTCTAATAGCCTTTGCCACGGGCGGGGCATGGATATTGTATTTCCATGATGCATATGATGTGATGTCGCACTTCTTTACAGGCGGCTCTCCCATGACGGCCTATGTATTCGTCGCTATACTAACCTTCACCACCTACGCCTTGGCCGGATTTATGCGTGAACAAATCTGTACATATATGTGCCCGTGGCCACGTATTCAGGCGGCTATGACAGACGAAGAAGCTCTCAACGTCACTTACCGCTATGACCGGGGCGAACCGCGCGGCCCCCATAAGAAAGGCTCATCTTGGGAAGGCCGAGGGGATTGTATTGATTGCGCCCAATGTATTGCCGTCTGCCCGACCGGCATTGATATTCGCAAAGGCCTACAGCTTGAATGTATTGGTTGTTCGCTTTGTATTGACGCCTGCGACGAGATTATGGTCAAAATTGGTCGCCCAACCGGATTGATAGCCTACGATACAGGTATCAATATCCAGCGCCGCCTAGATGGCAAGCCAAGCGCCTATCATCTAATCCGCGCCCGCACGGTTGCATATGCGCTGATTATTGTAGCTGTTGGCTCTATTATGCTTTACGGTCTAACACACCGCTCGGTTTTGGACTTAAATGTGTTGCGCGTGCGCGCCCCAAATTATGTAACCTTAGGCGACAACCATATTCAAAACGGCTATACTGTAAAAATACTCAATAAGCAGGCTAAACCGCTCAAGTTTAAAATTGAAGCCATTGACCTGATTGACAACCCGGAAGGCTTGACCATCACAGAAGCCCGTTTCAAACACCATGGAGACAATATAATTTTAGACGTACCAGCGAATGAGACAATAAATTACAAAGTATTCGTCGCCGTAAAAGATGTCGGAGAACTAAGCGCACGGGAAGATTTTTACTTTAAAATTACAGATACTTCCAACCCCAACAACACCAAGAAAACACCAACAGTATTCGTGACAGGCAAGGACCATTGACATGACCCGCAAACTCGAAAACAACGACACGAACGGCACTAAACAATGGACTGGCAAACATGTCCTAATGGCAGTCATAATATTCTTTGGCGTTATTTTCGTTGCTAATATTGCCATGGTCACGCTGGGTGTCAGAAGCTTCCCCGGTGAGGATGTTAAGCAGTCCTATAGGCAAGGCTTAGCCTATAATCAAAACATCGCCGCACGAAATGCACAGGCTGCAACTGGTTGGAGCGCTGATATTAACCTTGGCGATGAAAATAGCATCATCCTCACACTCACAGATAAAAGCGGCGTGGTTATTCGCGGACTGAAGGTAACAGGTACCCTAAAACATCTTGCTGAAACCGACAAAGACTCCCCGTTAAAATTTGCACAAGCCGCCGACGGCACCTATATAGCTTCCATAGATAAAGCCTTACGGGGCAAACAATGGGTGCTAATCACCAGCGCACAACAGGCGGACGGGACAATATTTAATACCCGAAATGAAATATGGTTGAAATAGTTTTAGATGATGAATTCTGCCCTAGCGGACAAACAACAGCGGCAGACCTAGCCCGTATACAATCCGAAAACGCGATGGATGCGGATGCGCTCATACCCTACGTGCAAACCAAAGCCAGCGGCGAACAATCTATTGACCTGATGATTAGCGGTGCCCATTGCGCTGGATGTATGGCCAAGATAGAGCGCGAAATCTCAGCACTGGAGGGCATATTGCTGGCCCGCATGAATTTGTCCACCATGCGCCTGAATGTACAATGGCGCGGCGAACCGACCAAAGCAGGTATTATTGTCACCCGGCTCGAAGAACTGGGCTATGGTGCCAAGCCATTTAATATGGAATTGGAACCTCTCGCCCAAAGAGATCAAGCCACAAGCCTGCTAAAAGCAATGGCCGTCGCAGGCGCAGCCACCGCGCTTATTATGACCATGTCCGTGGGCATTTGGGACGGCAATGAAATGAGCAAGGTTACCCGCCAGACCATGCACTGGATCTCAGCGGCTATTGCCATCCCAACCGTGGCATATTCAGGTCAACCTTTTTTTCGTTCGGCTCTGGCAGCGCTGAAAAACCGAATGACAAATATGGATGTACCAATTTCCTTAGCCGTACTCCTCGCCGTTTCTTTGTCCATTTATGAAACTATTCATGGCAACCCCCATGCTTATTTTGATGCCGCAGTTATGCTACTTTTTTTGCTGCTGATTGGGCGTTTTCTCGATATGCGCTTGCGCCAAAAAACCGGAGAGTCCGCACAAAGATTAGCCGCCATGCAGGCCAGTACTGCCAGCCTGATTAAAGACGATGGCTCGGTGATGTCCGTCCCGGCGTCCATGATAAAGCCAGGTGATCATTTGCTGGTCGCCGCCGGAGAACGCATTCCGGTCGACGGCGAGATTATTAAGGGCCGCTCTGACATCGACACCTCTATCGCAACAGGCGAAACCCTGCCCCTAGCCTCAACAATTGGCAGTAAATTATATTCGGGCATGATAAATTTATCCGCTCCCGTGACTATCAAAGCCCTAGCCGTATCGGGGGATAGCTTCCTCTCGGAAATCTCCAGACTGGTAGAAGCGGGCGAGCAAAAAAAGAGTAATTTCGTCCGCATAGCTGACAAAGCGGCACGGCTCTATGTGCCCGTTGTCCACTCACTCGCTGCCCTCACATTTGTTGGTTGGATGTTATATAGTGGTGACTTACGCACAGCGTCGCTAAACGCTATCGCCGTTCTTATTATAACTTGCCCGTGCGCATTAGGTCTTGCTGTCCCCGCCGTGCAAGTCGTGGCCTCTGGGCGTTTGTTCAAAAAAGGCGTGTTGATAAAATCTGGTGATGCATTGGAACGCCTCGCCAAAGTCGACACTATCATATTTGATAAAACCGGCACATTAACCCTTGGCAGTTTGCAACTCTCTAATGCAGCCGACATATCCAAACTAGACCTAGAAACCGCCGCACAACTTTCCCGCGCATCACGCCACCCTGTCGCCCGCGCTATTACTGCTGCGGCAGGCTCTGGAACTGTCGCCGACAATATCAAAGAAGTCGCAGGCCAAGGCGTCGAAGCGAAAATTGGGGGTAAGCTGGTTAAATTTGGTTCCGCAAGCTATGTTGGTGCCAAAGACAAGGCGGATGCCCAAACCGAAAGTTGGCTACGTATTGGTAACGCCGCCCCTATTTGCTTTAAATTCAAAGACACACCGCGCATGGACGCAAAAGATACTATCAAAAGCCTCATTGCCCAAGGATATAACCTAGAACTTCTTACGGGTGATAAGCAATCTATGGCACGAGAAACCGCAGAGTTACTGGGCATAGACAGTTGGCGTGCCGAGGTCTCGCCAAGTGATAAATTAGCGCGCCTAGAACAACTCAAAGACCAAGGCCACAAGACCTTGATGATTGGCGACGGTATTAACGACGCCCCTGCTCTCGCATCTGCCTATGCCTCTGCCTCTCCAGCTGGAGCCGCTGATGTATCAAGAGCCGCTGCTGACATTATTTTACAGGGCAATAAATTGTCCGGCCTCATTACCGCCGTCAGTACAGCCAAGGACGCCAAAAAGCGCGTGGTGGAAAATTTAAGCTTGGCCGTCATCTATAATATGATTGCTGTACCAATTGCTGTGCTTGGCTTTGTCAATCCGATGATTGCTGCCCTCGCCATGTCAGGCTCGTCCATGTTGGTCACCTTGAATGCACTTAGATTAAAATTCCACTAGGAACAAGATATGACCTCACTCATTTACCTCATTCCTCTTGCCATCGGCATCTGCATAGTCGGTCTATTCGCCTTCTTTTGGACCGTAAAGTCCGGCCAATACGACGATCCCAAAGGCGACGCCGCCCGCATACTCTATTCAGAAGACAAACCAATTGTGGACGAGAATGATTTATAGAAATTGGAAGAGGATTTGGCTGTTATGCGGAAAAACTGGCCAGTTTTCAAAACAATATCCACGACTTTCATTTTATAAACACCAATGATTTCAGTCACTTATAAATAAAGCGCCAAAATGTATCCATGGCTATTCCATCTGGGCTATATTGACATTGTTCTCTTGTTCTTGGGACAGACAAAACGCGTTAGTTTGTTGGAGCAAGGGACGGTGTCGGGCTGAGGCTTGTGGCATAACACCACAAGTGAACCGGGCCTCGGTGCGAGAGCTGGACGTTGCCTATCATGAGGATAGACTGCTTCGATAAAAACGGCCGTACCGCGTAAACACCGCCGTGTGGTCTAACCCTCACGAAACATTTTTGCATGCTTTCTACGGTATTCCGGTGAAGGCGAAACCACACGGGCCGTCCTATTAGGAAACCCAGACCAGAGCCAAAGCCGCCACTTTTACCCAGTGGACATAATCGGCTGGAGTAAGGAATAATATGCCCCGAAATAGCAAATACACGAACATAGATAATAAGCTTAGATGCATAAAATTAGCCCGTGAGCAATTAAAATTGGAGCAAGAAAGGGTGGCGTGGGAGAAATCTTGCAAGCCATTGTCCTCGGGAAAATCAGAATGGGAATTTAACAAAGAAGATAGTTATAAGGAATTGTTGCACGAGCTGGACAGCGCCAGATACCAAACCGCACTATTTGAACTGCGCAGGCTTATCCTTATGCAGAGGAGACAAAATAGGGCGGCGGAGAAGCGCCTGTTGAATTATGAAACGCCCGTTTAAAAATCCGTTTCCCGTAGCAAGACTTGCGCGATGCGGCGCCAGATGGCTTTGGCGGGGCTTTGTGGCTTTGCTTTAATCTTAACTATACCTCTTACAGCACGGCTTAGCTCGACCTGTTCGCCTGGCTGGGCTTTCATGCGGATAATGGCACTTACGGGTTTCATGCCGCCGCCTTCGGTGGGCTTTACGGCGATGGGGCCGCGAAACTCTGACGAAAATATTGGCTCAGTCAATAGGTCTTCACTGGTTGGCGCAATGAAATTTACCCGAGCGGAAAGTGGGGGCTCGAATAAATTGTCTGCTATGAATTTAACTTGGGCATTCGCAGCAATGCGCTCAACCTGGTTCTCAGATATGAATGACAAGATTTCAGAATGTTCAGTGTCGACCAAACGGGCGACTGTAAAGACGGTGCTAATATGGCGGCCTATATGTAAATCTGGATTAAGTTCCATGATAGTACCTGCGTGGGGCGCGCGGATTTCCAGGGCGCTTTGCTCGGCCTTGTATCCTGCGAGATTAGCTAGCTCTTTATTAAGGGCCTGTATGAGCACGGCGCTGTCGCTTAGGTCTTGGCGGTCAGATGCGCGGCGGGATAATTGTGCTTTGATAAGCTTAATGCGCATCAGGCTTTTTGTGCGTTCATGGGCAAGATTGTCAGAGCTTAATTTGACCAAGATTTGCCCTTGCTCAACATGGTCGCCGTCCTTGACAAATATGTTTTCGACCTTGCCAGCACCACTGGGAAACAAAGCCGTTTGCACGGACGGGCGCAATAAGGCGGGTGCGCGTACGCTGGTTTGCCACGGTAAAGCTAATGCCAGAATAAAGGCGCTACACAGGCTAAATGTTAGCCACGATTTTTTTGATTTTATAATGTCCATGCGAAAGCTCCACCAGTTAGACAGTTCACGAAATATTGGCATACCGATAAAAAAACCAATTTCGACCACGAATAAAAATATGCCAATAGCTTTGGGGAAAATGGCGTGAACCAAAATCGCAATACCAATGAAAAGAAAGAAGCGGTAAATCCATGTGCCATAAGCATAAAGTATAAGCCAGAATTGTTCTTTGCCCGAAACGTCGTGGGGAATTTCCCGGCCAAGGCCAAACAAAGTTTCGCGCATATGCCAGCGGCCAATATCGAAACCGCGTTCTTGCAAATTGCGTTGCCCGAACAGATCACAGGCCAGATAATATCCATCAAAGCGCATGAACGGGTTAAGATTGACCATAAGGCTGAGACCCCAAGATGTGGTGGCAGCAAAGAATGCAACACTGCGCCATGGCCCGTCTGGCAAGAAACTCCAGGCCAGTAGGGCAAAACACGCAATGGACAATTCTGCTAACATACCAGCCGCATCAATCAGGACACGCTCGCGCTTCTTGGTCAGGCGCCAGGCGTCGGTGGTGTCGGTATATAAGATCGGGAACATGACGAGAAAGGCGATACCGATAATCGGAACCTTAGCCCCAAACCGCCGCGCCATAAAGGCGTGGCCTAGTTCGTGTATAGCTTTGATGACGACAAGGGTTAGACCGTAATAGAGCAAGCCTTCAAAGGTTAGGAAGTGTAAAAAAGTGGACTTGAAAACATCCCATTGTTCCATGGCAAACCAGCCACCAATCAGGCCGGAGAGAATAGCTAGCCATAGAAAGAGGGGTGAATAGAGGGGGGCAATAAATGGGTAGGCAGCGTCGATAAATCTTTGCGGACGAAAGAGCGGCACGCGAAAGAACAAATATTTGTGCAAAATAGTTTTATGAAAAGCCGGGTTGGCCGCTTGTTCTTGCTCACATAATCCGCTTGTTTCGAGATTGGGCGGGATTGTGGTGAGCTTTTGAGCGTAGAGAAACCCAGTCATGTCCTCAATGTCTTGTTCATCGTAAGGTTCATTATTGGCAATATCCGGATTGGCATTGATTTGATCCAGAAGTTCCAGCGGCGGGAGGCTCTGCCATTGGCTCAGTAAAGTAAATCCGCGCTGAGACAGTGCGTGAAATTTATGGGCGAGAACATCATGGATAAGCCATGTAGGCGCACCGCTCGCACTCGTCGATCCTGGTAATATGCGCAAGTCTTGCCGAAGTGGCGGCAAGGGCGCGGGAGGCTGTTCGGGTGGTTCCGGTGCCGTTTCGCTCATGGCTTAGAATCCAATACGCTGACGTAGAGCCGTAATCGGTTTACGGGCAAGCCATAACCCGAACGGGGCTTTGGGGCCGTAAATTTTGGCAACACCACGCCCGCCAATACGCGGTACGGTGTCCAGATTTGTAAAATCAGCCTGCGCGATATAGGCGAGTTGCCCACCGGCTTCGGGGGTTGCATAATAATTGGCGCGGACTAATTCGGCCTCTAAAGGCTTAAGTGGATCAGCGTCCAAGAACATCCGTACACGCGCACCGCGCCGCAATGTCACACTATCAGCGATAGGGGTAGACAGGCGGAGCAGCACGCGCTCAGGATCGGCAATCTGCATGATTTTCTCGCCGATAGCTACTGGGCGCCCACCC
The DNA here is from genome assembly GCA_026982235.1 of Robiginitomaculum sp. Classification (GTDB taxonomy): domain Bacteria; phylum Pseudomonadota; class Alphaproteobacteria; order Caulobacterales; family Maricaulaceae; genus Robiginitomaculum_A. The sequence goes on from JALSHM010000164.1 coordinate 18,689, forward strand.
CAGTCTTTCTCGTCTGAATAAATAACCAGCCCGTCGCGTTCTGCGACAAGTTGCGTTTTGGCAAGGCGTTCAGCGGCATAGTCCTGCCGTGCCCCGGCTAATTGTTGTTCCGCCTGCACCACGGCCAAGTCACGTTTTGCATCATTATCGATAAAAGCGCTTAGGGATATTTGGCGGTAGCGGGCTGCGGCCACGGCTGCTTCCTCGCCGGACAAGGTGTATTCATTGCGGTAAGTTGTATCATTTAGGGTCGCCAATAGTGTGCCTTTGCGTACCATTATTCCCGGCTTGACATGGATTTCATCAATAACCCCGTCCATAGGGGCGGTGACTATGAAGGGGTCTTTGGCGGTGATTTCCGCCTGCGCCATGGTTGTAACAGGGACGGGGATAGCTAGGCCAATAAGGGCAAGGAGAGCAAGGCCACTGACTATGGCTTTACGCCGTGCAGTAGCAGGCTTGCGCCGGGCTTTGGCCAGTGCTGTCCAGTTAACACCGATGATTTGTCCAATACGGTCAAGAACAGGAAACTCACTATCGTCCCAAGGGGTGCTTCGGGTGAACAACATGCCGCCATCTTGCGGTCTGGGGGAAAACGGCGCCCAATAGGCATAGGCATATGGATAATCAAAATCATCGGTGCCCCGACGAGTTTTCAGGGGGAAGGCAAATGGTTTGCTGAAGTCACTCTTGGACTTGCTTCTGCTCATAGATTTCAAAATATGCCGTAACCACTGTATAAACGGCGCCTGATTATTGACGACTGCTTGGTTGGAGATGGCTTCAATAGTGAATTTATGGTCATGGCGCGTGCATAAAAACCCGTGACCCATGGGTATAAGGAGACGCGATTTATTGACTGCCATGTGTTTGAGAACTTGCCTGTCAGTAGCTTGCATAGCTTCGCCTTCAAAGGCAATGAGCTTGTGTAAGAGCGTATCCGCAGGCTCGGATGCGTTGGTGGGGGTATCGGATTTATTGTCGATAACAATTTTTGGTTCAGTCGTAGGCATATTTATCGCCCGTCCGGATTAGGGAAACGGGCAACCCCGCTCATGCCAGCCATGGCACCAGGCGCTGATTTGGAGAATGTTGCCGTCAATTCTATGGTCTGGCTCACAGGGTCAACGCTGGCACCAGTGCGCAATACTTTGGCCGGGTATGTCTTTCCGGTTTCGTCAATTGTAAATTCAAATACTGTTCCTGATTTAACCCACGCCATCCATTTAGAGGGCGCGATAAGTTTTATTTCGGGTGTGCCGCTACGAACAATTGACAGGAGTGGAGCGTTAAGCGCTGGGGTGTCAAATGCGGAGACATGTTTCTCTTGCACAATGCCGTTAAAGGGCGCGTGAATGTTGCAGTTTTTAAGTCTAGCCGTAATAACACCGATCTCCGCAGTGGCCTTACGCACGTCGGCGGCGGCTAGTGTGACTTCTAATTCCCCTGCGGCACCAGCAAATAAAAGCTCCTTAATATTGGTGTGCTTAAATTCCGCTGCGGATTTTGCCGCGTTGACGGCGTTTTTCTCGGCGTTCAGACGTTCACAATCAAATCGAACCAGTAATGCGCCACGTTTAAAGCGTTGTCCGGGTTTGTAGGGGACTTTGATGATACGCGCGGACATACCCGCAGCCAAATTGGCAGTTTGGCGGGCTTTAAGGACGCCGCGTGTTTGCAATATGTCTGTTTGAACAGAGGTCTTATCCTTGGTTTCCAAAGCTGGGGTAATGTTTGTAGTGAGGTCTGCTGCAAAGGTAGGCGCTGCTAAGCCAAGGTTGAAGCTGAGCGTTCCTATAAGTGTAATTGTTTTTATCATTTTAAGTGTTCCACATATTATGGTTTTAACTGCAATGATAGATAGTAAAATAATATTAAGGTCGCGTTAAAATTAAACTAAAAGATGTGGTGTTTGTTCTGTGTATATACAGGCAGCTTTATTCCGGGCGTAAAATAGCCCAAATAGTGCGGTTAAATGACCGGCAGAGATTCTATTCAAAAGTGTAAAATGGACTATCTCTGAAAATTTAACGTAATTTTTATATTTTCTGCATAAAATACAATTACAAATAGATAAATAATCAAACTGGAGAGAACTATTATGTGGAAACAATTAGTCATGGGCAGTTGTGCTGTCGCACTTGTAGGCTGTACGGCCATCCCGACCCCATTTACGGATTCTGAAAATGCGGTGACCGCTACCGAACTGCGTCAAACTATGTCTTCTGGGCAAGAACCTATTGAAGGCTCCATCGACCTTTATGAAGCCATGGCGCGGGCGCTTAAATATAATCTCGACCACCGTGTCGCCATGATGGAATATGATCTCGCCCAGCGGGATTATGATTTGTCAAAATATGATATGTTGCCGCAAATAGTTGCTAATGGCGGCTATTATGGCCGCAATAATGAAGCTGGCTCGTCTAGCTTATCTCTATTATCTGGCCGCCAATCGTTAGAGCCGTCAACGTCAACAGACAAAAGTGTCTTTAATGCTGATTTGACAGCATCTTGGAATATTCTCGATTTTGGCATTTCGAAAATTCGCTCTGAGCAATTGGGAGATGAAAGTCTGATTTACCAGGAGCGTCGCCGCAAAGCGATTATCCAATTGATGGAAGATGTCCACCGTGCCTATTGGCGTGCGGTCAGTGCCCAAAGATTAGGGCAACGCTTACAGGTTTTAGAAGCAGATGTGCAAAAGGCTTTTGATGCTTCGCGCACATTATACACGGGTCGCAGAACGGCACCGATGCCCGCATTGTCCTATCAGCGCGAGCTAAACGATATTACGGCACAAGCTCAGAAAATGCAGCGCGAGTTGGGCATGGCCAAAATAGAAATGGCTGCATTGATGAATTTACCTGCCGGTAGTCATTATTCTCTAAAAATGCCGAGCCGTTTAGTCGCTCCGGGGCGCATCGTCATGCCATTTGAGGAAATGGTTGATGTAGCTTTACGCAACCGCCCGGAGGTTAGAGAAAGCTCCTATGCGATCAGGATAGGTGAGGGCGAAGTGCGCAAAGCGGCGCTGGAAGCTCTACCAGGACTACAATTATACGGCGGGGTTAATGCCAATTCCAAT
>JALSHM010000165.1 GCA_026982235.1 Robiginitomaculum sp.
TGGGGTGCTCAGGCTTGTGCTTGAGCTTGAGGGGGAAATTGTTGAGCGGGTTGATCCGCATATTGGGCTTTTGCACCGGGGCACCGAGAAACTGATTGAGCATAAAACTTATATGCAGGCTATTCCGTATTTTGATCGGCTGGATTATGTGGCGCCTATGAACCAGGAACATGCGTTTTGTCTGGCGGTTGAGAAGCTGATGGGTATAGAAGTGCCGCGCCGGGCGCAATTCCTTAGGGTTTTATGGTCGGAAGTTGGCCGGATTTTATCGCATATTTTGAATGTGACTACACAGGCTCTGGATGTGGGGGCGCTGACGCCGCCGGTTTGGGGTTTTGAAGAGCGCGAAAAGCTGATGGTGTTTTATGAGCGGGTGTCTGGCTCGCGCCTACATGCGGCCTATTTCCGGGTTGGCGGTGTGCATCAAGATATGCCGCAAGATCTCATCGACGATATGCGGGATTGGTGTAAGCAGTTTCCCCAGAAAATGCGCGATATTGAGGGCTTATTGACAGACAACCGGATTTTCAAACAACGCAACGCTGATATTGGTGTGGTGTCTCAGCAAGATGCGCTGGATTATGGCTTTAGCGGTGTCATGGTGCGCGGCTCTGGCATGGCGTGGGATTTGCGCCGTGCGCAACCTTATGAGGTTTATTCAGAGCTAGATTTCAAAATACCCCTCGGCAAGCACGGGGATTGTTATGACCGTTATCTGTGCCGCATGGAAGAAATGTATGAAAGCTGTAAAATCATTGAGCAATGTCTGGACATGATGCCCGAAGGGCCGGTTCTTGCAGATAATCACAAAGTCACACCGCCGCGCCGTGCCGACATGAAGCAAGACATGGAAGCCCTGATCCAGCATTTCAAGCTTTATACTGAGGGGTTCAAAGTGCCAGCGGGCGAGGTTTATACTGCCGTCGAAGCGCCCAAGGGCGAGTTCGGGGTTTATCTAGTGTCGGACGGGTCGAATAAGCCGTACCGTTGTAAAATTCGCGCGCCGGGATTCCCCCATTTGGCGGCTATGGATTATCTCAATAAAGGTCATATGTTGGCCGATGTAGCCGCTATATTGGGGTCGTTGGATATTGTATTTGGGGAGATTGACCGATGAGTGCCCGTAGACTTGCCAAGGAACAACCGGATAGTTTCGCGCTGTCGGCTTCGTCCAAAAAAGAAATTGCCAAATGGATAAAGAAATATCCCAAAGGGCGGCAACGCTCTGCGCTAATTCCGGCGCTGTGGATAGTTCAGAAACAAGCGGGCGGCTGGTTGCCTGCGCCTGCGCTGGAGGCTGTGGCCGAGCATTTGGACATGCCTTATATTCGCGTCTATGAAGTGGCGACATTTTACACCATGTTTAATCTTGCGCCTGTGGGCGAACACCATATTCAACTGTGCGGCACCACGCCGTGCTGGCTGCGCGGTGCGGGGGATTTGAAAAAAGTCTGCGAGAGTAAAATTGGCCCGCAAACACACGGCGGTATGACGGTGAGTGCGGACGGTAAGCTATCATGGATTGAGGTTGAGTGTCTCGGTGCGTGCGCCAATGCGCCTATGGTGCAGATTAGCAATGAGGACGGCGATGATTATTTTGAGGATTTGACACCGCAGACTTTCGGCGCATTGCTGGATGATCTCGCGGCGGGGCGCAAGGTTAAGCCCGGCCCACAAAACACCCGCCATACATCAGAGCCGATAACAGGCACAAAAACCCTCAATACCAAAGGCCTGTATAACAAAGTCAAGAAAAAGAAATTGCCGAATACGGGTAAAGCAAAGGTGAAATCATAATGGTTGAGCTTCTACAGGATAAAGACCGGATTTTTACCAATCTGTACGGGCTTCAGGATTGGAAGTTGGAAGCTGCGCAGAGGCGCGGCGCTTGGCTTGGGACTAAGGAAATCCTCGAGCAAGGGCGCGACTGGATTATTGATAATATGAAAGCATCTGGCCTGCGCGGGCGCGGCGGTGCGGGTTTCCCGACCGGGCTTAAATGGTCGTTCATGCCCAAAGAAGTGACCAACCGCCCCCATTATCTGGTGGTTAATGCCGACGAATCTGAGCCGGGTACGTGTAAAGACCGCGAAATGTTGCGCCACGACCCGCATCTCTTGCTTGAGGGCTGTTTGGTGGCGTCCTTTGCCATGCAAGCTCATGCTTGTTATATCTATGTGCGCGGCGAATATGTTCAGGAGAGAGGCCGTCTCCAGGCCGCTATTGACCAGGCTTATAAGGCTGGGCTGCTCGGCAAAAACGCTTGTGGATCCGGTTGGGATTTTGATGTCTATATGCACCACGGGGCGGGGGCGTATATTTGCGGCGAAGAAACGGCACTTTTGGAAAGCTTGGAGGGCAAAAAAGGCCAGCCACGATTAAAGCCACCATTTCCTGCCAATGCCGGGCTTTATGGCTGTCCAACGACGGTGAATAATGTCGAGAGCATCGCCGTTGGCCCGACAATTCTCAGGCGCGGCGCAGCTTGGTTTAAATCTTTTGGCCGCGACAATAATGCGGGCACCAAAGTGTTTTGTATCTCCGGCCATGTCAATGCGCCGTGCAATGTTGAGGAAGCTTTGTCTATCCCCATGAAAACCCTAATCGAAGAATATGCAGGTGGGGTGCGCGGCGGCTGGGATAATCTTAAATGTGTCATTCCGGGTGGATCCTCCGTGCCGCTTTTACCGCGCGAAATATGCGACGAAGTGTTGATGGATTTTGATGCCCTGTCGGCGGTGAAATCTGGCCTTGGGACGGCGGGCATGATTGTCATGGATAAATCCACCGACGTGGTGGCGGCGATTGCGCGGCTTTCATATTTCTACAAACACGAAAGCTGCGGCCAATGTACGCCGTGCCGCGAAGGTACGGGCTGGATGTGGCGGGTCATGGAACGCATGGTATCGGGCGAAGCCGAGACCAGTGAAATCGACATGTTGCTGGATGTGAGTAAGCAAGTCGAAGGCCACACAATTTGCGCTCTGGGTGATGCGGCGGCTTGGCCAATCCAAGGCCTTATACGGCATTTCCGCCCAGAGATTGAACAGCGGATAAATAATTACCGAGCCAATAAGCCAGTATTTGTTCCACCAAACGAAATTGCGGCGGAGTAGGGATATGGTGGAAAAATTCAATCACAGAGAACTTTCAAGAACACTTGATTTTAGCAAGAAGCTTCAAGATAAACCATTGGCTCATATGTTAAACGCATTGCGGATACTGGTTGATGAAACCGACAGGCAAAACCACGAAATTCTATCATTGAAAATTGAACTTGACCAAATGCGTGTGGGAATTCAACAGGCAAACAATGGGATTGGTGATGCCCACGGTAGAGTGCAAGATGTCGAAGACAGGATTGGTCGTTTAGAGGAGGATATGGATGACTAATCTACGCAAAGTAAATATTGACGGGCAAGAAATAGAAGTGCCGGGGGATTATACGCTGATGCAGGCTTGCGAAGCCGCCGGGGCGGAAATTCCGCGCTTTTGCTATCATGAGCGTTTGAGCGTGGCTGGGAATTGCCGC
>JALSHM010000166.1 GCA_026982235.1 Robiginitomaculum sp.
AAAGAATGCATGTAGCTATAAAGCTTATCTCGATTCGTCAAGCCGTCAAAACATCAGTCCACTTCACATTGTCGAGAAGAGCGTCTGAAAGCACCATCATATGGGGGCCATCCGTCCACAAAAGGGCAGTACGAACGGTTTTGTTTGGGTATAATTCCCGTGCCAGGGCTCGGTAAGCCGCCATTTGGCGTATATAAAGCGGCGCGACGTCTTGTTCGCGGGCCGGTGGCGGGCGGTTGGATTTATAATCGACAATCCAGACCGTATCATTCGTGATACATAGGCGGTCAATTTGGCCTGATAGGCGCATATTGTCCGGTAATTCCGCCGCCCCGCCCGCCAAAGAGACTTCCGCTTGAGAGCCGGGCGCAAACACAAGTGCAAAATCCGGATTGTCTATGACGGCAAAGATTTCGGCGCTGAGAGTTTGCGCAGATGCGGCGTCCAGGCCTTGTTTGCGCAAATAGCTAAGGGCGGCATTATGACGTTTTTCGGGGGCTATCTGTGGTAATATCTCCAGCAATTTGTGGATTAAATTCCCCCGCGCAAACCGAAAAGTGTCATCCACTTTGTTAAGGGGCGAGCGCACGGCTTGGTCAAATGCAGCAGCTTCATTCGGCTTGACCAATTGCGAGGGCGACAGGAATTGGACGCTGGGCGGTGGCGGCACGGCAAGGCTGCGCGCCCACGGCGGCAAGGTGACGTTTTTGGTGCTGGCCTGCAACAGTGTTTCGGCGGCTTTGGCTTTCATGCCGTATTGCCAGCCGTCGCCGAACGGGGTGTCTATGGTTTTTAAGGATTCCATGCCTTTAAGGGCGTTTTCTATGCGACGGTGCCAGCAATTATCTGGCAGGTCTTTGGCATTACCGCTTTTAAACCCACAGATAAGCAAGCGGCTTTCTGCTCGGGTCAAGGCGACATAGAGTAAGCGCAAAGATTCGCGCTGGGCATCGGCCAGTTTTTCGTCGAATACAGCCTGCATGGATTGTGGGATTTGGTTTTGTGCGCCGAGCATAGCAAAGCCCGCATCTACGCGAAACAGTTTCTCTTGCTTGATATTCACCTCTTGCGTGGTATCTGGCAGGATAACGACGGGGGCCTCTAAGCCTTTGGCACCGTGGACAGTCATCACCCGCACTTCGTTTTGTCCCGCATCCATTTCGCGTTTGATAGTGCTTTCGCTGGCTTCTAGATCGGCGATAAAGCGTTGCAAAGACGGTGCGCCTCGGCGTTGATGGCTAAGGGCGCGCGAGAGAAATACGTCGAGAACATCAGCGGCTTCTAGGCCGAGCCGGTCATAGATTTTTTGCAGTAAACTCTGACCACCGTCTTTGGGTACTAATGCTAAGGTGCGGGCAAAAAATTCATAGGGCGCATATTTGCTGGCCATGGACTTGATACGCGATAAAGTCCGGCGCTCAATTCCCTGCGGGAGTGCCGCCCAAAGTGAGGCTTTGCGGCCATAAGCTATATCAAATAATTTATCATCATCCCAACCAAAAAGCGGACTTTTCAAAACTTCCGCCAAGGATAAATCATCGGCAGGGAGCAGGGTGAATTTGGCCAAGGATAACATGTCCTGCACGGCGATAGAATCGGTCAATTTCAAGCGGTCCGCGCCTGCGACAGGTATGCCAGCGGATTTTAAATTCCGGATAATAGCGTCAAAAAATTGCGTTCGTTTTTGGACGAGTATCAGAATATCCGCTGGGCGCATCGCACGGGTGGTCTTGCGGTCACGGTCATAGACAGGCTCGCCGTCTTTCAGCCAAGCTTGGATTTGCACCGCAATCTCGGATGCTAATTTCTCGCGCGAAGAGCGTATATCCAGCTTGTCTACGGGCACGGGTTGCCATGAGATTTCCGCTTCTCCGATTTCAGGTTTTTGGGAAGCTGGCCAAAATTCGATAATGCCGTCATCAATACGATAAGCGTCATGCTGGCCGTGCTCAGATCCGGCAGGCATTTTTTCTGCATCAAATGTTTCAAGTATAGCTTTGTTTTTATAGAATATTTGATCAACCAAGGCCAAGACTTGTTTGGTGGAACGAAAAGACATGGACATGGTTACATTGGGCGTTTCTAGTTGTTTTTTGGTTAGGACTTGAATTTTCTCCAAGAACAATTCCGGTTGTGCGCCTTGAAAGCCATAGATAGATTGCTTCTCATCACCCACGGCAAATATGGTGCGGGTTTTGGTGCCCGCGCCGTTTTGGAAAAACTCCTCGCTGAGGGCATCGACTATATCCCACTGTACTGCCGATGTGTCTTGGGCTTCATCGACCAAAATATGATCAACACCACCATCCAATTTATAGCGCACCCAATCACGGGCTTCTGATTTTTGCAATAAGTGACATGCCAAATGGATCATATCACCAAAGTCCATAACCCGGCGTTGTTGTTTTATAGAGCGGTATTTCTGGACGGCCAGCACAGAGAGGGCATAAATCGCTTGGGTCTGCCTTAAGACCTGAACCCCGCGCAATTTATCGCGGGTTTGGAAGGCGCGGTGTGCTTCTGGGCCAATAGTATTGGCATCTCCGATAATGCGTTGTGCTATTGGGCAGTCTTTGCCGTATACCAGTGTTTTAAAAAAATCTCCCTCGCCGGATTGCCCTGCTTTTGTAAACAATGCGGTTTTGTAGAGGTCAAAAGCGGTTGTGAGAATATCAGCTTTTTCCCTTCCCTCATTCATGGGGGAAGTACCCCGTATGAGGGAAAGCGCATCCAAAATCACCTGGCCGTGTTTGTTGTTTTTTTTGCTTTTGCTGCGCAGCATTTCTGCGGCAGCGTGTTTGATGTTGTCCATATCCACACTTGCCCAGAAATCAGATAAAATAGCTAGGGCGGTAGCATCCGGCGTTATCCCCAACCGTTTTGCCAAGGCATCCACACCGCCTGATTCCTGCCAAGCATCGATCTTATAGGCATTGTCCATGGCCCATTTATAGATTGCGTCCATGGCTTCGTCGTTTTTTATGGCGGCGAGCAGGGCAATATCAGCGGCCAACTGCCCGTTTGGATTTTGCACGGCTTCGGTTTCGATGTCCGTCCATATTTGTTCTTGGATTTTCTTTGCGTCGCGCTCATCTATGGCATCTGTGCCCGGTGCTATTTCGGCTTCTAGGGGGAAGCGCTTCAGCAAGCGCTCACAGAAGGCATGAATGGTCTGCACCTTTAGCCCGCCCGGTGTTTCTAGGGCGCGGGCGAACAAGGAACGCGCACGGTTTAAGTCTTTTCGGCTGCGCGAACCAGATTTATTTTCAAGCGCGTTTAATACATCCGTTAGCTTTTCCTCGGGCATTATAGACCAATCGCCTAAGGACTGGAATAAACGCGTCTGCATTTCCGCCGCCGCCGCCTTGGTATAGGTCAAGCACATGATTTTATCGGGATTGGTGCCCGTGAGCAAAATGCGCGATACCCGTTCCACCAAGACCCGGGTTTTGCCGGAGCCAGCATTAGCAGATACAAATACGGATATGTCCGGCGATGCGGCCTTGCGCTGCATGTGGACGGCCTTGA
>JALSHM010000167.1 GCA_026982235.1 Robiginitomaculum sp.
CCCGGGTTTACGGACTTGATAATGTCCGCGCTGGTGAAATGGTCGAGTTTCCCGGTGGTATTAAAGGCATGGCGCTGAATTTGGAAAGCGACAATGTTGGTATCGTTATTTTTGGCGATGACCGGGGTATTAAAGAAGGCGACACTGTTAAGCGTCTCGGCGAGATTGTGGACGTGCCAGTTGGCATGGGCCTTTTAGGCCGGGTTGTGAATGCGCTGGGCGAGCCGATTGACGGCAAAGGTCCCATTAAAACCAAAGAGCGCCGCCGTGTGGACGTGAAAGCGCCGGGTATTATTCCGCGTAAATCAGTGCATGAGCCTGTGCAGACGGGTATCAAAGCGATTGACGCGCTCATCCCCATTGGTCGTGGTCAACGTGAATTGATCATTGGTGACCGCCAGACGGGTAAGACCGCCGTGGCCGTTGATGCGATTATCAACCAAAAAGCCGCATTTGATAATGATGATGAGGCTGACAAGCTTTACTGTATCTATGTGGTGATTGGCCAAAAACGCTCTACGGTGGCGCAACTTGTCAAGAATCTCGAAGAAAACGGTGCTATGGAGTATTCCATTGTCGTGGCTGCGACCGCGTCTGAGCCGGCACCTATGCAGTATTTAGCGCCCTTTGCTGGTTGTGCCATGGGCGAGTTTTTCCGTGATGGCGGTAAACATGCGCTTATCGTTTATGATGATTTATCCAAGCAGGCGGTTGCTTATCGCCAGATGTCTTTGCTCCTGCGTCGCCCGCCGGGTCGTGAAGCTTATCCGGGCGATGTGTTCTATTTGCATTCCCGCTTGTTAGAGCGTTCTGCGAAATTGAATGAAGCTAATGGCAGTGGCTCTATGACGGCTCTGCCGATTATTGAAACCCAGGGTAATGACGTGTCGGCCTTTATTCCGACCAATGTGATTTCTATTACGGATGGGCAAATTTTCTTGGAAACAGACTTATTTTTCCAAGGTATACGTCCAGCTCTTAATGTTGGCTTGTCCGTGTCTCGCGTGGGTTCATCAGCCCAGATTAAAGCCATGAAGCAGGTTGCGGGCCCGATTAAAGGCGAGCTAGCCCAATACCGCGAAATGGCGGCATTTGCGCAATTTGGCTCCGACCTTGATGCGTCTACCCAAGCCATGTTGGCACGTGGTGAGCGTCTAACTGAACTGCTCAAGCAACCACAATACTCACCCCTGCAAGTGGAAGAGCAAGTTTGTGTTTTGTATGCGGGGACACGCGGTTATCTCGACGGTATCGAAGTGGGACAGGTGCAGGCCTATGAAAAAGAGCTTTTGATACACCTAAAAGGCCAGCATGCTGATTTCTTGAATGAGATCAAAACAGGCAAAAAATTGACCGATGAACTTGAGGATAAGCTTAAAACAATCCTTGAGAACTTCACGTCAAATTTCGCAGCTTAAGCAGCAACGGAGAGCGCGGCTATGGCCAGCCTGAAAGACTTACAAAACCGGATCAAAAGCGTTAAGAATACGCAGAAGATCACCAAAGCCATGCAGATGGTTGCGGCTGCGAAACTGCGTAAGGCGCAAGACGCAGCTGAGCGCTCGCGGCCTTATTCAGACCGTATTGGCGCGGTAATTGTCAATCTATCCGCTTCTATGGCGGGGAGCGAGGGTGCGCCGAAATTGCTTGTCGGTAACGGCAATGATCAGACACATTTATTGGTCGTAGCTACGGCGGATCGGGGATTGTGCGGCGGATTTAATACCAATATCGTGCGTAAAGCCCGTGAGAAAATTGTTGCTCTGGAAGCTTCGGGTAAGACCGTTAAAATCTTCTGTATCGGCAAGAAAGGTTTTGAGCAGCTAGACCGTTTATATGGGGACAAAATCATCAAAATGGTTTCGCTTAAAGAGCATAAAACTATAGGCGCGGCCATTGCTACTGAACTTGGCGGTGAGATTACAAGCCTGTTTGAAGCCGGTGAATTTGATGTTTGTCATCTGGTCTATTCCCAGTTTGAAAATGTGATGACCCAGGTGCCAACCGTTAAAACTATGATACCTGCCGTGGGCGTTATGGGGAAATATGCCGGGAAAGAGGGCGAACATGCTTCTGATGATGTGTTTGCACCTGACCTTAAAGGCGCGGCCTATGAATATGAGCCGGACGAAGAAGGCATTCTTGAAGTGCTTTTGCCGCGCAATATCAACACGCAAATTTTCTCTGCCCTGCTCGAAAATGTGGCAGGCGAAATGGGCTCCAAAATGGCGGCCATGGACAATGCGACCCGAAGCGCGGGCGACATGATTGACAAATTGACACTGACATTCAACCGTTCAAGACAGGCGCAAATTACGTCTGAATTGATAGAGATTATTTCCGGCGCAGAAGCGCTTTAGTAAAGAGGAAGACCAAGATGGCTAAAAAACCAGCAAAGAAAACAGTCGCGAAAAAAGCGCCTGCCAAAAAACCAGCAACAAAGCGCAAAGCACCTGCTAAAAAAGCTGCGCCAAAGGCAACTGGCCGTATCAGCCAAATTATTGGCGCGGTTGTTGACGTGGAATTTACGGGCGACTTACCAGCGATTTTGAACGCGCTTGAAACCGACAACCAAGGCAATCGTCTTGTCCTCGAAGTTGCTCAGCATCTTGGCCAAAACACCGTGCGTACCATTGCTATGGACAGTACAGAAGGCTTGGTACGCGGGCAGGACGTGACCGATACAGGTGATTCCATTCAAGTGCCCGTAGGCCCTGCCACGCTTGGCCGGATTATGAATGTTATTGGCGAGCCAGTTGACGAAGTTGGCGCTATCAAAACCACAAAGAAAATGTCCATCCACAGAGATGCCCCCGCCTTTAAAGACCAAGCCACTGAGAGCGAAGTTTTGGCAACGGGTATCAAAGTTATCGACCTGCTTTGCCCCTATGTTAAGGGCGGTAAGATTGGCCTGTTCGGCGGTGCCGGTGTTGGCAAGACGGTTCTGATTATGGAGCTTATCAACAATATCGCCAAAGCTTATGGCGGTTATTCCGTGTTTGCGGGTGTTGGCGAGCGTACCCGTGAGGGGAATGACCTGTATTGGGAAATGATCGAATCCAATGTGAATGTCGAGGGCGGCGGTGGCGATTCGCGCTGTACTTTGGTTTACGGACAAATGAATGAGCCTCCTGGAGCCCGTGCCCGTGTTGCTCTTACTGGCCTCACGCAAGCCGAATATTTCCGCGACGAAGAAGGCAAAGATGTGTTGTTCTTTGTGGATAATATTTTCCGCTTTACACAAGCTGGTTCAGAAGTGTCGGCGCTTCTTGGTCGTATCCCGTCCGCTGTGGGTTACCAGCCGACTTTGGCCACTGAAATGGGGCAAATGCAAGAACGGATTACCTCAACAAATAAAGGTTCGATTACCTCCGTGCAGGCGATTTATGTGCCGGCTGATGATTTGACCGACCCAGCTCCGGCGACCAGTTTTGCGCATTTGGACGCAACAACCGTTCTCAACCGGGCTATTTCTGAAAAAGGTATTTATCCAGCGGTTGACCCACTGGATTCTACATCGCGTATCC
>JALSHM010000168.1 GCA_026982235.1 Robiginitomaculum sp.
CGTGTCGCGGGTGCGGATATAATCGCTTGCATAAATCTTGCTTATATTTTTGTCTGCGAGTAGCTGAGCAAGGATTTTGGCACGGGCTTGACCTTCTGCGCTCAGAGCTGGATCCCGGCCTGCATTTTCTCCGGTAATTTTTTCTGCGTGGCGGACAAGATAGACGATTGTATTTTTAGGTGTTGCATCATTGCCTTTTGGTATTTTGGTCAACATCAACAAACCAGCCGCCAAAATCCCTATCACCACGACATGCACAATCAGCCATTTAAGCATTGGGTTTTTCTTTTCAGCTTTGCGCATCAATCTCTCCTAACATGGTTATGGCCTTACCCAATGACTTGACCATTTCGCTTTCATTGCTAATGCCCATGGTCAGGGCAATCAACTTACCTTTTTGGGTGCGGGTCAGGTCTTGGCCATCGTAAAATTTTTCTTTAATCCGGTGATAGGCCGCCAATTTGGCCCGATGTTGATCGAGGCGAATATCCAATTGCTCGTGCAGCACTGGAATGTCTACATGATCCAACGCATATAATTTCACCAAAAGCTCGTCCTTGACCGACGGCATACGACACGGCTTGAGCGACCAAGCATGCACAACATCTTCACCCGCATCCGTTATGGTATGAATGATACGGTTGGGGCGCCCACTTTGTTCAATTTCGCGGCTGTCCACAAGACCTCGGTCGCGCAGGCGCGCAAGCTCCCTATACACTTGTTGGTGGGAGGCGCGCCAGAAAAACCCAATACTGGCATCAAAGGTTTTGGCCAGATCATAACCGCTCATTGGGCGGTCGGTCAGGCAAACTAATATCGCTTCGGCCAATGCCATAAATCGCTCCCATTATCCCCAAAAAAATCTATATGCAATTATGTGCATAGCGGTTATAGTCCCAGCATAAACACAATTCAGAGGATAGGCAAATGGCGGATATAAAGAATCTTAAGGGTAAAACCATATTCATGTCAGGGGGGTCGCGCGGTATTGGGCTGGCTATTGCGCTGCGGGCTGCGCGGGACGGTGCCAATGTGGCTATCGCCGCCAAAACGGCAGAACCCCATGCAAAATTGCCTGGCACTATATATACCGCCGCCGAAGAAATCGAAGCGGCGGGTGGTAAGGCTCTGCCGCTAATTTGTGATGTGCGGAGCGAGGACATGGTGCAGGCGGCCATCGACAAGACGGTGGATATGTTCGGCGGTATTGATATTTGCGTCAATAATGCCAGCGCTATTGCCCTAACGGGTACTGAAGCCACCTCCATGAAGCGCTATGATTTGATGAACCAAGTCAATGCGCGCGGTACGTTTTTGATGTCAAAACTGTGCTTACCCTATCTAAAAATTTCTAAACACGCCCATATTATCAATCTATCACCCCCCTTGGATATGTCGGCAAAATGGTTCAAAAACCATACCGCTTACACAATGGCAAAATACGGCATGTCCATGTGTACGCTCGGCATGGCTGCAGAGTTTAAGCCTTACCAAATTGGCGTCAATTCTCTATGGCCGTTAACGGCTATCGACACGGCGGCTGTGCGCAATGTCCTCGGCGGTGACCAAATGGCACGTCTGAGCCGCACACCGGATATTCTCGCAGACACGGCACATATCATGATGTGTAAAGACCCGGCAGAATTTACGGGCAATTTTATTATTGATGAAGAGTTTTTGCGCTCAGAAGGAGTGACGGACTTTAGTAAATACGCACCCGGATATGACGGCCCATTAGCGGGTGATTTCTTTGTCCCCGACGCCATATTCGACCGCCTACCCACCAAGGTTATGAAGGGCTATTGATATGAGTGGATTTATGCTAAATATTGAAAACAAAATTGCCCATATTGTCCTTAACCGTCCGGACAAGCGTAATGCGTTGGCGGCTGATTTTTGGGCGGAACTGCCTAAGGCGGTGCGTGATATTGACGAAGGCGCCAAAGCTCGCGTCATTGTGATTTCTTCCACGGGGCCGATATTTTGTGCTGGCATAGATATTGCTATGCTGGCGGGTGGTGTTGCGGGCGGGCTGGATAAAAACCAGCCAACTTACGGCGCGGCTTTCTTGGATAAAGTCAAATATTTGCAAGACACTTTCACGGCTCTAGAGCAATGCCGTATCCCGATTTTGGTCGCCGTGCAAGGTGGGTGCTATGGGGCGGGCGTTGATATGGCAACGGCGGCGGATATGCGCTATTGCACCCAAGATGCGTTCTTCACCATTACAGAAATAGATGTGGGCATGACGGCAGATGTCGGCACCTTCCCGCGCATACTTAATCATTTGCCCGAAGGCATAGCCCGCGAACTCGCTTATACCGGGCGCAAAATGCACGCAGATGAGGCCAAATCCCACGGGCTGGTCAATGCGGTTTATAATGACAAAGACGAAATGCTGGCGGGCGTCATGGAAATAGCCGCGACAATCGCTAACAAATCCCCTCTCGCCGTTATGGGTTGTAAGAAAGCCATAACTTACGGGCGCGACCACAATACCGAGGACGCCCTAGACCAAATTGCCACATGGAATGCCAGCTTCCTCAACCCAAGCGAAATGATGGAAGCCATGCAAGCAAGAACCCAAAAACGAGCCGGAAATTTCAAGGACTTGCCGAAGACGGGTAAGTATTTATAGTCTGAGCAATGTCTTGGAAGAAATTCCAAGGAAAACAGGAGAATATTATGCTAAAAATTTACGGTCATTTTTTATCTATGCCGACCAATAAGGTGCGGTTGTGTGTAAGCTATCTGGGTCTGCCCCATGAATATGTGCACATAGATCTGCAAACCGGAGAGCATTTAAAGCCTGAATATTTAGAGATTAACCCCGCCGGGCGGGTGCCAGCTGTTGATGATGACGGTTTTACGCTTGGTCAATCGGACGCTATTTGCAAATATCTTTGCGCATTATCCGGCCCCTCACCTTTTTATCCAGCCGACATCAAAAACCAAGCTAAGGTCAATGAGTGGATAGATTTTTCCTCACAACATGTGCTGCAAGCCATGGCGCGTCTGTTTTTTAACCGGGTTGTTTGCAAAATGCTGGGCGAGAAGCCGGACGAAGCTTCTATTAAAACCGGGGAAAATATGTTGTCGCGAGATTTGCCTTTTGTGGACAAACAATTGGGCAATACAGATTTTATCTGCGGCGACAAATTCACCCTTGCCGATATATCACTCTTGGCGGCGCTGGAGCCGTGCGAAATGGTTGGTGTCGATTTGACCCCTTATCCGGCCTTGGTAAAGTGGCGCGAAAAATTGATGAAACGCGAATTTTATAAGCGCGTACACACGAAATTTGCTGCGGAAATGGCAGGCTGATGCGCTTTCGCAAATTCCTTAAAAACGGCAAATATGTCTTACAAGTACACAATAATGACGCTTGGAAAACTACCAATAAGCACGAGGATGCTTATAAAGTGTTTTTAGCGGCAACAGGTCAAAGCACAATAGACCCCTCCGACGCCAAGCCCTTCGCCCCCAAATCCTATCGGGATTTTATGTTGAGCGAACAACAC
>JALSHM010000169.1 GCA_026982235.1 Robiginitomaculum sp.
GGCAGACTTGTATGCAGAGCGATTGATATTTGACGGTTTACTTGGTTTTGGTGTTTGTAAAGGCATTCCCACGGATATTGATTGCATCATATTAGCGAATGATGGAAAGATATTTCTTATTGAAGTAAAAGAAAAAGACCTCTCTAAATGGCCTCCAATTGGCTTTGGTATGGATATCAGGAGACGGGATGATCTCTTAACTCTGCAGCAAAAAACTGGCTACCCTGTTTGGTATATTGTACGAGAAGTGAATAACCAAAGGGAGCGTCATTTTGTTCAGTGGCGTGTTATCAAGCTAGATAACTATGCTCAAGCTACGACTGGGCTATCTGAAATTGAAGGCGGTTCTGGGATGCGTCATTTTTCAAGTAGCAATCCAACTAGTGTGTGCCCAGTCAAGCATTTCACTTCTTTGTGAACGCCATACAACAGTACAGATTTTTTTAACGTCACTTTGCCATATAAATAGTTTAAACCCCCACATCATTAACACCTCCTTCGAAAGCGCGGGGATGGGCGGGCGGCCCTGATAGCAGGGCGCGGTCACGGCGCAAGGGCTTTGGCTTTATGTGCGTATAGTTCGTTTTAATCGTCCTACCAAAACCCTTGCCCCGCGCCCTTGTGCGCCCGGCTAAACGGGCCTCTTTAACCGCCCATCCCCGCCCTTCCGGCGGAGGCTGGTGCGGGAAAAAAGAGGAGACTGCCCCATGACCGCACCTAGAACTGATACACCGAGCCAAGCCCCAACAGCGGGGAACCTAGCCACGCCTTTCGCGCCAGACCCCGACACGCCGCGCATTTATGTGGCTTGCCTTGCCGCTTACAATAACGGTCACTTGCACGGCTCTTGGATAGACGTGGAGGACGAGGACAGTATTCGCGATGCGGTGAAAGACATCCTAAAATCCTCACCCATCCCAGACGCGGAGGAATGGGCAATTCACGATTACGAGAATTTCGACGGAGTGACCATAAACGAATATGACAGCTTTGCCCGTGTGGTTGAGATTGCCGAATTTATCGGTAATTGTTCAGGCTTTGGCGGCAAATTATTAGAAAACTACGGCGGCGATATTGAGGACGCAGAGTCCGCGCTTGAACGCTATAACGGCGAGTATGAAAGCCTAGCGGATTTTGCCGAAGAACTCACCGAGTCCACCACCGAGATTCCCAAAACCCTTAAATACTATATCGATTATAAATCTATGGCGCGTGACATGGAAATGAACGGCGATGTTTTCACCATTGAGACAGGCTATAAAGAAATTCACGTTTTCTGGAATAACTAAGATGGGAACACGAGAACCAGAATTTAACGAGCAGTTTTTACCCTATGTCTGTCTTGGCGACAGCATAAATATGGACGTTGGTGATTACACCGTCACGGCCAGAATTGCCCATGACGACACGCCCGATAAACCCGACGAGCGAGATTGCGGGTTTTGGCCAAGCCTAGACCCGAACGCCGCAGGATTTATTGGCGCGGGGAATGGATGGCGCAAGCGGTTTGACCAACAGCAAGCCAAGGCCGAGTCTGTCATGGCGGCTTGGAAGAATGACGAATGGTTTTATTGTGGCATAATCCTATCAGTCAGTATTGACGAGACCGAACTCACCGACCACGCCGCGAGCCTTTGGGGAATAGAAGCCAATTATCCTGATAGCAAAAATTCCTATCTATCCCAAGTCGCAAATGAATTGCTATCCGAAGCACTGGGCGCGGCAAAGCTAGAACGGGAACGGCTTTGCGCCATTGTCTGCGAGAGCGCGGCATGAGTGCCAAACCAAAATTTGAGCAAACGGAAGTCGGAGAGCAGACCCTGATTAACGGTGTGCGCCCCGTCACTCTTGGCGAGAAGCTTACCGCCCGAACCACTCACCCCATGACACCCAAGCGGAACCCGAACGCACAGCAAAGGCCGTGTGACCTTGGCTTGTTTGATGAAGTCGGGCGCGCACAAATCGACCTAATAGACTTTATCAATTCCACCCCACCCCCAACGGCAAAATAGGAGCCTGCGCCATGACCAAACCACTTGATTTGAAACATATCGTATTTGCGGACTTGCATATATCTACGCTGAATATGCGCCACAAAACCAAGGGCAATAAACCGCCCGATATATCGGATATATTACCAAGCGTAAAACAGCGCGGCATATGTCAGCCGCTCTTGGTGCGGCCAGAGCCGACCAAGGATAATAAAAAGGCTTACGGCATTATCGCAGGGCGCAGACGTTATTATTGTTTAAAAACCATTGCAGATGATGGCGGCGATATTACGCCTGTGCCGTGCTGTATCATGGACGCGGATGATGATGCCCAAGGACTAGAAGCCAGTATCTTAGAAAACATAGCCCGTCTTGCCCCGACAGAAATGGAGCAATACGAAGCGTTTAAGAAACTCGCGGGCAAAGGCGAAAGCATTGCCGAGATCGCCGCTGTGTTTGGCATTACCGAACGCGCGGTAAAACAACGGCTTGCCCTTGGCGCGTTACTGCCGCAATTGCGCAAATTATATACGGACGAGGAAATCAACCCCGCTACTATTCGCGCTTTAACAATGGCGAGTAAGAAACAACAGGCGGCATGGCTAAAGATATTCAAGTCTGATGATTACGCACCCCAAGGCGAGCAGTTAAAGGCTTGGTTATCGGGCGGCGGTCTTATTACGACTGATAAAGCCCTATTCCCTATGGAGGAGTACAAAGGCACAATCATCACAGACCTATTTGGCAAACACGGGCAATTCGCCGACCCTGATTTATTTTGGTCATGCCAGAATACGGTTGTCGCACTGGAAGCGGAAACCTACGAGAAAGACGGTTGGAAAAACGTGTTCATCGGTGATGTTGGGCAAACATTCTATGGATGGGAGCATGTGGAGCGCAGTAAGGAACAAGGCGGCAATGTCTATATCGAAGTTAAGAACGATGGACAGGTTATATTCCATGAGGGCTTTATGCCAGAAGCCGAAGCGCGGCGGTTAGAGCGCCAGTCGCAAAACGGAGAAAGCAAGCCCGACACAAAACCACGCCCTGAAATGTCAGGCCCGATGGCGGAGTATATGAATTTACACCGCCATAGCATTGCGCGGGCGGCATTGATTAAACATCCCAAGATGGCCTTGCGCCTGACCGTTGCTCACATGATAACGGGTTCACGCCATTGGAAAGTGGCTAAGGATGAACAAACCACAAGAAAGGAAGCCACGCAGATAAGTGTTGAAAACTCCAAGGCCGAGCAAGAACTTGTCGCAGAGCGCAATATCATTGCAGGGCTGTTAGGACTCAAAAAAGACGACACCCAAATCTATCACCGTTACGCAAGCATGTTCAGCTTGAACGCTGTATTTGCGACACTGCTAGACCTAGATGATAAATCGGTATTGCGGATAATGACATTCTGCATGGCCGAAACTCTCTCGACCAATAGCGGAGCCGTGGAAGCCGTTGGCGTTCTGACGGGTGCGAATTTTGGTGCTTACTGGACACCAGATGAAGCGTTCT
>JALSHM010000170.1 GCA_026982235.1 Robiginitomaculum sp.
TCCCTACCCCATGTGATTCTTTAAGTTTACGTTAATGAATTAGCCTAACTTGGCAATATATAGTGGGTAAATTACTGTTGATAACTATATATAGACACAAACCCAGTTATGAATAACTTTATGACAAAACTGTCATCTGAATACCCTTGACGAACAGGGTATAAAGCACGACATATAGGGTATTATGACAAAAACATTTCCCTTACCCGGTAACGGGCAAAATTTATTCCAGTCCTTGTTTCGGACTTTATTCTTGATTGCGGCAACTATTGGCGGCTTTTTCATCTTTGCAGCTTCGGCGGCTTTCGCATTTTTTGTAGTTATTGGAATCTTGGTATTGGGTTTCGTCGCATTTTCCGTGCTTTGGCTTCGTGCAAAAATTCTGGGCAAACCGCTAAGCCCTGTCACAAGTAAGTGGTCGTTTCAGAGTTTTGAAAGCCAGAGCTTTGGTGATACAAAAACCAAGGCAACAAGCGATGAAGCCCCAAAGCCAAGAGCAAATGCCCCTGTCTTGGATGCACACAAAACCCCAGACGGCTGGAGTGTTGATACCGACTAAAAATAGACTGGCCTTTATCAAATTTGCCCATTAAGGCGGGGTATGCGCGTCTTTGATTTCTTCATATTATGTCTATGCTGTCTAATTTGGGGTGGGAATTTTGTCCTGTCTAAATGGATGCTAAGCGATCTCGCTTTTCCGCCACTTTTCTTCGCCGCTATACGTTTCAGCTTAGTAGCCCTACTGATGTCACCGTTTTTATTCCCCATTCCCAAACAGTTTTTCAAATTGTGCTTGGCAGGGTTTTTCGTAGGAGCTTTGCATTTGGCGTTTTTATATACAGGGCTTAAAACCGCCCCGGCAGGAGCAGCGGCCATTGTCTCTCAAATGATGATTCCTTTTACAACAATATTATCCGTAATGTTTTTGCATGAAAAAATTGGCCTCACACGCGGATTAGGCATTTGCGGTGCACTTATTGGTGTAATGGTTCTGATGTATAGTCCTGATAGCATGTCATTTGATGTTGGTCTTATTTATGTGGCAATAGCCTTCCTAATCGTATCTATTGGTGCAATCTTGATCAAAAGTGTTGGTGATATAGGGCCGTTTCAATATTTGGCATGGATGGGAGTATTGGCAGTGCCAACACTAGGCTTGGGCAGTCTACTCTTGGAGACCGGGCAAATCGAAACGGCCAAAGCTGCGCCTGTTAGCCTCGGCATTGGCGTTCTTTACACAGCAATACTGGCCTCTATTATCGCCCATGGCCAATACTTCCGGCTTTTGAAAACTTATGACGTAACACTGATTGTGCCCCTTACCTTGATGTCACCGTTTTGGGCTGTTATACTGGGGGTCATTATCCGTGGTGAACCATTTGACATGAAGTTGATTATCGGCGGCATTTTTATCCTGGCTAGTGTCTATGTCATCGCCAAAAGGCAAAAACAATCACCAACCGAAGTGTTGTAAGCAAGAAAGAAGCCCTCGTCTTGAAATTTATTCATACCCCCTCCCCCAATCACGACAAGCGAAACCTGCCTGTAACTTTATTGGTTTTGCATTATACTGGTATGGAAAATGGCAAGGTGGCTTTGGAACGTATGCGCGACCCGTCCGCCAAAGTCGCTGCGCACTATATGGTAGAGGAAGATGGGCGGATTTTTAAATTAGTCGAAGAAAACCGCCGCGCTTGGCATGCAGGTGTTAGTTCGTGGGGCGGAATTACCGACATCAATTCTGCTTCTATCGGTATCGAGATCGTCAATGGTGGCCATGATTATGGCCTTCCAGATTTCCCGGATACACAGATTCAGGCCGTTATCAAGCTCAGCCGCGATATTATGGCACGTAATTCTATTACGGATTTTGGCGTAGTCGCTCACAGCGATATTGCACCGGGACGCAAACAAGATCCGGGCGAAAAATTCCCATGGGCAAAACTTGCTGATGCAAATGTGGGAATTTGGCCGGAAGTTAAGACCAAAGACAAGCGGGTTTTAGTGGGCGCAAACGCCAGTAAAAAACACATTCATAGTGTGCAAAGCGCACTTGGGTATCTTGGATACGGTATAAAGGTGAACGGTATTTTGGACAATGCTACAAAAACTGTTCTGCAGGCCTTCCAAAGACGCTACCGTCCTGAGAAAGTTGACGGCATCATAGATGTACAGACCACAGCCTTGCTAACATTGCTCGTGCATTATAAAAAGAAAAGCGAAGACGCGGGGGTTGTGGGTTGATGTGGGGCAACCAGGCTTCCACCGCGCCTTCTAGAGCTTCGGATATTCGCACTTTTAGAGTACGTTAAACCAAAGCTATTCATTTAGAGATATAATTGTCTTTACGAATGTCATATCCCAATACATTTTTTGTACTCACTGTTAATCGATAAGTACAGAGTTTTTTTATAAAAATATAAAAAATCAGGAGCGCGATAGGATTTGGTTAATGTGGGGCAACCACAATCCCACCGCACTCCCTAAGCACCAAGCCTAATATTCTGAAAGAATACATCGTCTAAGCGCAATTTTGCTGCGATTCTTACGAACCAAAATTCGGACGGCCTAAATACTGTTTTAAACTGGCGTGTCACTAACAAAAAGCAGTTAATCTGTTATTTTAGCAGTTGACGCCATATTTTCAAACAAACGCCTTGCTTCAGGGCCTGCGCTAGGGTTGAGTTTTGTAACAACATTTTCGCTAGGCAGATGCTTGTCACATTCGGGACAATGGATAACCACGTCTATTTTTTCCTCGCATTCTTTGTGGACAATAGCAAATGGGGCGCTCTCTTTGGTAAAGTTACGCTCAGCCCACCTTGCAAGGCCTACGATAACGGGTCTTAGCTCAGTGGAAACATCCGTTAATTGATACTCATAGCGCTTGGGGCTTTCATTGTATAAATGCCGCTCCAAAAGCCCATTGTCGACCAATTTATCGAGTCTTGATGAGAGCAGATTTCTGTTGATACCTAAAAAACTCTCAAACTGGTTGAAACGGCATATGCCTGAAAAGCAACCAGCCAGCAATAATAATGACCATTTATCCCCAACCAAATCAATGGCAATAGCAAGTGATGATTTATCTTCAAGTAAGTCGGGCCAGCCCATACATCCCCCCAATATCATTATGCTGTTAAACACATATTGCACACTCGCTATCTTAAGTTAAGCACAAATGCAAGACTTGACCTCAGCTTGGGCATTTGCTTTAAGCCAGTGTTCAGAGGGTCGGGCGACCGCCCGCCTTCGCCATAGCTTTGACGAACTTGCCAAGTAGGTGCCTGTATACTGGCGGGCTTGCCACGCTGGTGCCTGTACAATGGCGGGCGTGCCACGCCGAAGCTTTAGCGTAGGCGGGAGGAAAGTCCGGGCTCCATTGAAGCAGGATGCCGGATAATGACCGGCGGGCGTATTGGCAACGATGCGTTTAGGGAAAGTGCAACAGAAAGCAAACCGCCCCACCAGCATTTACACTGGTGTGGTAAGGGTGAAAGG
>JALSHM010000171.1 GCA_026982235.1 Robiginitomaculum sp.
GGCGCGCTTATTCTGCCGACCGCATTATCGACTGTGCTGGATACAGAATTGGAATCTTGGTGCGCCCAGCATGGGGACGCGCTTTGGATTTCACACGACGGGCTAAAACAAACCATTGCAGAGAAATTTGCTATGCCTGTCAAAACCATTCAGGCACTGCCCCTCAAAACCGCAAATCTTTCCCAGACACCCGCCCGGCATATTGTCTTTGCGGGCGTCCCGTCCCCACTCTACGGGTTCGACGCATTTTTAGACTTAGCCGAAAGCCTTAATGATGAAGTTACGCACATTAGCGTATTTTTGAAAAATACGCACACCCATAAATCCTGGCAGCAATCCGGCTATAAGCGCTTACACGCCCTAAAAGCAAAACTGGATTGGCAGCGAGACGCAGATATTTATAACCATAAAGACACCCTCACAGACGCGGTTCTTATCTGCCCCATGCGCACACATTTATTCCCACTCGCCGCCCGCGCCGTCCACAAATCCGGTATGGCCGTATTGTGGGGCACGGGGTTTGAAGTCCCAAATGTAAAAACTGCAAGCAATGTCCATCCAGTGATTTCAGATGTGCGAAAATTGAAAGCCAAGCTACTAGAGCTGTGGGACATTGAGCAAATGGACACAGACCTGATTGCGCCCACTGCCCTAAAGCGCGCACCAAAAACCACCAAACCAAAACTACGCCCCCTGCCCGCAGTCAAATCCCTTAGCATTATCGTCCTGCACCACAACCGCACCAAATATCTGGATCAGGCGTTGGCGAGTTTGGCGGCGCAGACCGATACGGATTTCGAACTGGTCTTGGTGGACGACGGTAGCCACGCAGATGCCCGCGCAAAACTCCCGACCCTCATAAAAAAACACGGCTTCAAGAACGTCCAAATTAGTACTATAGAAAATTCATATCCCTCGGTCGCCCGCAATCACGGTGCCGCCATATCTCGGGGCGATGCGGTGATGTTCATGGACGACGATAATGTGCTGGCACCAGAAACAGTGGCAGCATTTAAATCCGCGCTAAAAAGCCAAGATGTCGTCCTGTCTTTCTATCAGATATTTACGGGCAAAGTCGCGCCTAAAATAGGTGAAGGCAACGGCAACAAACCTGCTCATACTTCCCTTACTTACGGCTTCGCAGGCCTACACCCCGGCACGGGGCTTTTTTATAATCTGGTTGGTAATTCTTGCTTCATGATGCGTAAAGCTTTGTTCGAGAAACTCGGCGGATTTTCGCCTAAATACGGTGTCGGGTTGGAGGATTATGCGTTCTTACTCAAAGCATCTTTCAAGGGGGATTTACGCTTCACAGTCCTGCCCGAACCCTATCTGCATTTCCGCCTGCACGCAGAAAAAATCCGCAATACCCACATAGATTGGCGCAGCCCCGAACGCCTACAAGCCGGCCATTGGCGGGTCACAGACGACATTGCGAGCGAAACTAATATCCCCGCCCCGGCATTGGCCTATGCCAGACAACTCCACGAACTCACCCAATACCAATATGTAGCAAAACCCAGACCAAAATATTTCAGGATAAAATCGGTTCTCATGCACCAATACGCAAGACCGTTTTTAGCAAAGCGACAAGGCCTACGCAGGTTGTTCTTGAAGTTTGCAGGTAAAGAAGGGCGGTTGTTTAGAGTGTTGGAACGGTGGTTTGGGAGATAGAACTATTACCCCCAATCCCGTTTTTATCCTTTAGGGCATTCCGTGCCCATCTTTCATGAAGTATGGCACGGAATCCAGCACATAAAGAGCGGGCATATCACGCACATATTTGATAAGAAACTGGATACCGACCTACGTCGGTATGAGCGGGTGGGTTGGCCTAGTATGCCCCTTACTCCCCAACTTCAATATACCCGTTCTTCTCCAAATACGCGACAATTTTCTGCGCTGATTGCTCTGGTGTTAGGGTTACTGTGTCTACGACTATCTCCGGGTTTTCTGGCTCTTGATATGCGCTGTCTATGCCTGTGAAGTTTTTTATCTCACCTGCTCTCGCCTTCGCATAGAGGCCTTTTACGTCGCGTTTTTCGGCCACCGCTAACGGCGTGTTGACATGGATTTCTATAAATTCGCCAGCCTCCATAAGCCTGCGAGCCATGTCGCGCTCTGCGGTGAACGGGGAAATGAACGACACCAGCACCACCAAGCCTGCATCGGCCATCAATTTAGCCGTTTCGCCAATGCGTCGGATGTTTTCTATGCGGTCTGCGTCCGTAAAGCCGAGGTCTTTGTTCAGGCCGTGACGGACATTGTCGCCGTCAAGCGTATAGGTGTGTTTGCCCATATCAAACAAACGTTTCTCCACCAGATTGGCAATGGTGGATTTGCCCGAACCCGATAGCCCCGTGAACCAAAGCACGGCGGGTTTTTGGTGCTTTTGCTCAGCCCGCGCAGCCTTGCCGACCTCTAATTCTTGCCAAGTTAGATTAGACGCCCGGCGCAGGGAAAATTTAAGCATGCCCGCCGCAACAGTGTCATTGGTATGGCGGTCGATGAGGATAAAACTACCCGTAGTGCGGTTGTCAGCATAGGCATCAAATGCAATGGATTTTCCCAAGGATAAATTACAAATACCGATTTCGTTTAGCGCCAAAGTTTTGGCAGAAACGCGCGTAAAATCATTGACATCCACCTTGTATTTAAGGTCAGTTACCGACGCAGGTACGGTGCAGTTACAGGTCTTGAGAAGATAGCTGCGCCCTGGGAATAATTTGCCCTCGCCCATCCATAATATACTGGCTTGGAACTGGTCTGAATGTTGGGCGGGGGACGTTTTTGCACAGATAAAATCGCCGCGAGATATATCCAATTTCTCGTCCAGTGTCAGGGTGACGGCTTGGTGGGTGACGGCGCGTTGCAAATCGCCGTCCATAGTAACAATCCGTTCAATCCGCGCGGTTTTGCCAGA
This sequence comes from Robiginitomaculum sp., assembly GCA_026982235.1. GTDB lineage: Bacteria > Pseudomonadota > Alphaproteobacteria > Caulobacterales > Maricaulaceae > Robiginitomaculum_A. The sequence goes on from JALSHM010000171.1 coordinate 2,924, forward strand.
CGGCACAACAATTATTTCGTCGCCTATATTAACCTCGCCCGCGCATATCGTCCCGGCATATCCGCGAAAATCGTTACCGGTTCTGTTAACCCACTGCACAGGAAAGCGAAAACTAACAGCGCTTTCACCCCCGCTCGCATCTGGGCTAATGTCAACGCTTTCCAAAGTCGATAACAAATCCTGCCCCCTATACCAGGGCATTTTATCGGACGGTTTTGTCACATTATCGCCCGCCAAAGCACAGATCGGGATACAGCTAATATCGGAAAAATTTAGCCCCTCTGCGAAGGCACGGAAATCTTCTTCTATCTGGTTAAAACTTTTTTGCGAAAACGCGACCAAATCCATTTTGCTGATGGCCACCACCACATGCTTAATCCCTAGCAAGGACGTGATAAAAGCATGGCGTCTTGTCTGCACTTGCACCCCATAGCGGGCATCAATCAAAAGCACGGCTAGATCAGCGCTTGAGGCGCCCGTGGCCATATTACGGGTATATTGTTCATGGCCTGGTGTATCAGCGACTATGAATTTGCGCTTGTCCGTGGCGAAATATCTATAGGCCACGTCAA
>JALSHM010000172.1 GCA_026982235.1 Robiginitomaculum sp.
GCGGCAAATAGACGGGGGCTTTGCTTTTGTGGGCGTCACCAATAAAAAGCTGATTGGTGCCCGTGACAGGCTCGGCATTCGCCCGCTGGTGTTGGGTAAAAAAGAGGATGCTTATATATTGGCGTCCGAGACCTGCGCACTGGATATGATTGATGCGGAATTTATCCGCGAAATTGAACCAGGTGAAGTGGTCGTCATAACCAAGGACGGCACTAAAAATAAAATTGAGTTTATCCGCGCCTTCCCCAAAGTGCCCAAGCGGCCATGCGTATTTGAATTTGTCTATTTCGCCCGCCCAGACAGTATTGTCGGCGGTCAAAGTGTCTATGAAGTGCGCAAACGTATGGGGGAGCGCCTTGCCCAAGAATGCCCGGCTGATGTGGATCTGATTATACCCGTACCCGATAGCGGTGTCCCGGCGGCGCTTGGTTTTGCCCAGGCCGCTAATATACCGTTCGAGCTTGGCATTATCCGTAACCATTATGTTGGCCGCACATTCATTCAACCAACCCAAGCCATTCGCGATATTGGGGTGCGCCTGAAACATTCTGCTAACCGCACACTGATTAAGGGCAAGAAAGTCTTGCTGGTGGATGACAGTATTGTACGCGGCACCACCTCAACTAAAATTGTCCGCATGATACGCGATGCCGGTGCAGCCGAAGTACATTTTCGCTCAGCCTCTCCAGAAATCCGTCACCCGGATTTTTACGGTGTTGATATGCCCAGTAGGGATAAACTCCTAGCGGCCAATTATGATCTTGAAGGTATGCGCGAACTGCTCGGTGCTGATAGTCTCGGCTTTCTTTCTATTGAAGGTTTGTATGGTGCTATCGGGGATTTAACCCGAAATAACGAATATCCGCAATTTTCAGATCACTGTTTTACGGGCGAATATCCAACTTCTTTGGTGGATAATGAGCGTAAAAATTCTGGCGAAAATCCACAACTTTCTTTCCTCGTAGATGTAGCATAATTATGACAGACAAACTTCTTAAAGGCCGGGTGACCTTAGTCACAGGCGCATCGCGCGGCATTGGATATGCGAGCGCCATCGAACTGGCTAAATCTGGATCGCATATTATTGCCACCGCCCGCACCCAAGGCGGTTTAGAAGACTTGGATGATGCGATTCGCGCGCTCGGTGGCGAATGCACGATTGTGCCCATGGATTTCAAAATGGTGGACGGTATCGACCAGCTTGGTGCAGCCATATATGAGCGCTGGGGGCGTCTTGATGGTTTGTTGGCCAATGCGGGCGTGCTCGGTGAAATTGCGCCTGTCCCGCATATTTCGCCCAAGAAATTTGAAGAAGCATTGGCCATAAATGTTACGGCTAATTTCAGACTTATCCGTTCGTTGGAGCCTCTATTGATGGCTTCCCCGTCCGGGCGCGCTGTATTTGTCAGCTCGCGTTCTGCTGTATCGCGCAAAGCATTTTGGGGTGCCTATGCCGCCAGCAAAGCCGCACTAGATGCTATTGTGCAGTGTTGGGCAGATGAGACGGAGCAGTCGAACCTGCGCATAAACCTAGTCAATCCTGGCCCCGTGCGCACGCAGATGCGCGCCAAGGCCATGCCCGGTGAAGATCCAAGCACACTGCCCATGCCAATAGATATTGCCAAGCGCTTCATTCCGCTCTTGTCTCCTGACTATACAGGTCACGGCGAAATTATTAGCTTTCGGGATTAGGATCGCCAAAGATGACTTTGAGCGAGAAAACCCCAATCCAAGGCTCCGAATCTAATTTTGAGCAGAGTTTAAAGGGACGTTTTGAGGGGATTCTTCGGTGGCCGGATTTGGACGCGCTTTGGATTCAAGTGAAAGCCAGTCCAGCGCCGTGGTATATATATGAAGTCGGGATGCAGGTGCCAGACAGTCAAACCAGCGCTGACGACCTGGCTGGTGAAATTGATAGAATCGATAAAATTTTGCGAGACAATCACGATGAGGATTATTGCGGAATTGTGTATGTGGACAATCCTGAAGCACCAAGTTTAATCAAAGTCTTTGGGCCGAAGAACTTAGGCGCATCTTGCGGTAGCTCTGGTTCTAAAACCTGGCCACGCTGGATTTTAAGTCATATGCCGCCGGGTGAGGTTGGGGTGCGATTAGATGACGAAGGCAAGCCTGCTTGGTGGAAAGCTTTTAGCTTTAAAAAACAATGAATGCGCTGTTTTGCCTCAATGTTTGATTGTTGTTTGAATTATCCGTCATAGCGTGTATGCTATAGGGTGGTTATGATTGGCCAAAATTGTTTCAATAAGGTATTGTTATGGATAAACCGCTCACAAATCAATTAGGTCTAAAACCTGCTGACAAACCTCCAGCCCAGTTGGCTGTTGCGAACCAACAAGTAAGCATAAGCCCGTTGGATGCGGATGGTAAGGTAAAGTCCACCAAAATTGCCATACGCGAAGCCTATGAAAACGGGCAATACCCTTATGCAGAGCGGGTCAAAACCAAAGACTATGAAAAGAAAAAGCGTGCTTTACAAGTCGAACTCCTAAAAGTGCAGAAATGGGTTGAAGATACAGATCAAAAAATTATTCTGATATTTGAAGGACGTGATGCGGCTGGTAAGGGTGGGACGATTAAACGCTTCATGGAGCATCTCAACCCACGTAAAGCCCGCGTTGTTGCCTTGAACAAACCGACCGATATTGAGCGCCATCAATGGTATTTCCAGCGCTATGTTAACAATTTACCGACGGCGGGTGAGATGGTGTTTTTTGACCGCTCTTGGTATAACCGTGCCGGGGTTGAGCGGGTTATGGGTTTTTGTGAGCCGGGCGAATATTTGGAATTTATGCGCCAGACCCCAGAATTTGAACGTATGTTGGTGCGCTCTGGGATTCGTATTTTCAAGTTTTGGTTCTCTGTCACGCAAAATGAACAGCTAAGACGGTTTAAATCCCGCGAACTTGATCCCCTTAAACAGTGGAAATTATCACCCATTGATAAAGCCTCCCTCGACAAATGGGACGACTACGCTGAAGCCAAAGAGGCTATGTTTTTCTATACGGATACGGCGGATGCGCCGTGGACGATTATCAAATCTAACGACAAAAAACGTGCACGTCTTGAGACCATGCAATATGTACTCGACACTCTGCCTTACCCAGACAAAGACACCAGTATCGTAACAGGAGCAGACCCTCTTATTGTGCGCGGCACCAAACACGTCATCAATAATTCAGATCATATTTTAGGGAAGAGCCTACATCCGGATTTACGTAAGGGTTAGGTTAGGAGCTGTCTCAAGGGTCTGTCTAGGGTTTAGGTTTTCCCCAAGGCAGGCATGTTGACGAATAAATTGGCTAATGCGGTGTTAATATAGAATACATCGCGGCCAATTTTTTGTCGGTTGAGGATGTTATGCGCCGCGAGCAGTTCCAAATACCTTGTCGCAGTTGGCCGGGAAACTTGCAATTCATTTATAACATTAAGTGTTTTTGTGTAAGGGTGGCGGTAAATAATGTTCAACAAGTCC
>JALSHM010000173.1 GCA_026982235.1 Robiginitomaculum sp.
CACCTAATGCAGATATTCCCCGTCACCGGGTATTGGCTAAAGTCGTGGGGCAAATGCGCCCGGGTTTTGAGACGATTCTCACCCCGGATGCGCTTTTGTTTCTCGCCGATTTAGAGCGCCGTTTTGGCCGCGCACGGCGCAATATGCTCGAATATCGCCAAGATCGGCAAGAGCGGTTTGATTATGGCGAGTTTCCAACCTTTCTTCCGGAAACGGCTCATATCCGCGCTGGCATGTGGGAAGTTGACCCTATCCCCCCTGCCCTTCGGGATCGCCGTGTTGAAATTACGGGGCCGGTTGATCGCAAAATGATGATAAATGCCCTTAACTGCGGGGCTAAGATGTTTATGGCGGATTTTGAAGATGCCACATCTCCAACCTTCGAGAATATCATAGACGGCCAAATCAATATGTTTGATTTTGCCCGTGGTAACTTAGCCTACACCGACCGTGCCAAGGACAAAGAATACAAATTGAACGACGATATTGCCACTATGCTGGTACGCCCACGCGGTTGGCACTTGGTCGAGGCCAATATCACTGTTGATGGCCGCCCCATGTCTGCTAGTCTTTGTGATTTTGGCTTGCATATTTTCCACAATGGCAAAATCTTGGCCGAAAAGGGAATGGGGCCGTTTTATTATTTACCCAAGCTAGAAAGCCACAAAGAGGCGCGCTTGTGGAATGATGTGTTTAACTTTGCCCAGACATTTGTTGGCATTCCCCACGGCACGATTAAATCTACGGTCCTCATCGAAACTCTGCCGGCAGCGTTTGAAATGGACGAAATTCTTTATGAATTACGCGCCCATATCACAGGCCTGAATTGTGGTCGCTGGGACTATATTTTCTCTTATATTAAGTGTCTTCGCAATCATAAGCAATTTGTTCTACCCGACCGCGCTGAGGTTGGTATGGATAAAGCCTTCTTGCGCGCCTATTCCCTCAAGCTGATTGAGACCTGCCACCGCCGCCGTGCCCATGCTATGGGTGGTATGGCCGCGCAAATCCCGATCAAAGGTGACGAAACGGCCAATGAGGTCGCCTTTAATAAAGTAAGGCTCGACAAAGAACGCGAAGTATTGGCTGGCCATGACGGCACATGGGTTGCTCATCCGGGTCTTGTCCCTGTGGCAATGGAAGTGTTCGACGAGCACATGCCCGGCCCGCACCAAATCTTGCGCAAGGGGCTAGCCCCGAAAGTCACCGAACAATCCATGCTCTCACCGCACACGGGATCCGTTACTGAAGACGGTATTCGCACCAATATTTCGGTGGGGATTATCTATATCGCCGCTTGGCTATCCGGACGCGGTGCCGTGCCTATTCATAATCTCATGGAAGATGCAGCTACGGCAGAAATATCCCGCTCACAAATCTGGCAATGGCTCCGCCACGGCGTATTTGTGGAGCTAGGAGACGGTAAATCCGCCAAAATGAATTCAGAATTATTTGACCGCATCTTCAAAGAAGAAATGGGCAAATTGGAAGACGCTATGAGTGTCTCTGAGTTCCGCAAAGAGCATTATACGGAAGCCGCAGAAATATTCAAAAAATGCGCGACCAGTATTGACTTCGTCGATTTCCTCACCCTGCCCGCCTACCAACAGCTTTTAAAATATTCTTGAACTTAACTGGAGACCAAAATGACCAAACGTAAATCCTATGCCAAAACCCTGAAAAAGCTTCTGAAACGCTACCCAGACGGTACTGCGCCAGGCGGCATCAATATAGATGACATTATTCAGCTCAAAATGCAAAATACCTATAAAACCCATCTGGATATCGCCAAAGAAATGGCCACTGTCATGCGCAAAGATATGAAAGCCTATGACAAAGATGCCTCTAAATATACCCAAAGCCTGGGCTGCTGGTCTGGCTTTCATGCCCAACAAATGCTCAAATCCGTCAAGCGCATGAAAGGTACTGTGCGCGGGACATATGTGTATCTGTCCGGTTGGATGGTTGCGGGTGTGCGCAATCAATTCGGCCATTTACCAGACCAAAGTATGCACGAAAAAACCGCTGTGCCGGAACTTATACACGAGATATATGCATCTCTTCGCCAAGCCGACGAAGTGGAACTCAATGACTTGTTCAAAGACCTCAGCACAGCCAAAGCTTCTGGTGATGAAGTCGCCATTAAGAAAGCCATCAAAGCCATTGACGGGTTTGAAAGCAATGTCGTGCCGATTATCGCAGATATTGACGCGGGTTTTGGTAATTCCCACGCCACTTATCTCTTGTCCAAAAAAATGATAGAAGCCGGTGCTTGTTGTATTCAAATCGAAAACCAAGTGTCCGACGCCAAACAGTGCGGCCACCAAGACGGCAAGGTTACTGTGCCGCGCGAAGACTTTATCGAAAAACTGCGCGCCGTGCGTATGGCGTTCGAAGAAATGGGCGTGGACGACGGCGTTATTGTTGCCCGTACCGACAGTTTGGGTGCAGGCCTAACCCAAAAAATCCCTGTTTCTAATGCGCCCGGAGATATGGCCGCAGAATACACAAAATGGCTAGAGACTAGTGAGGTTACCGATGAAAACCCACTCGGTGAAGGCGATGTTGCTATCCAATTAGGTGGCAAATTAGTTAAGCCTGTGCGCCTGCCCAATGGTCTGTATAAGTTTAAATCTGGTACAGGGCGCCAGCGTGTTATTGAGGATTGTATTTCCAGCCTGAAAGACGGCGGGGCAGACTTGCTCTGGATTGAAACCGCTACGCCTGACGTATCGGTCATCGGCGGCATGGTCGACGCCATTCGCGAAGTGATTCCAGACGCCAAATTGACCTATAATAATTCACCGTCCTTTAACTGGACGCTCAATTTGCGTGGTCAAGTCCGCGCCGACTGGATTGCGTCTGGTAAGATTACCGAGGACGAATATCCTGAGGGTATTCAGCTCATGTCGGCCAAATATGATGATACGGAGCTGGGCATTGAGACCAATAACCGCCTGCGCAGCTTCCAAACCGATATTGCCGCCAAAGCAGGCGTGTTCCACAATCTCATCACCCTGCCCACCTTCCACATGACGGCAAAATTCATGGATGATTTGTCGCGCGGATATTTCGGCGATGACAAAATGATGGCCTATGTCAACACAATCCAGCGCGAAGAAATCCGCAGAGGTGTCTCCGCCGTCAAACACCAACACGAAGTTGGCTCCGACATTGGTGACAGTTTCAAAGAAATGGTCGCAGGCGAACGCGCCCTGAAAGCTGGCGGGCACAAAAACACAATGAACCAGTTCAGCAATGTAGCATAAGAAACCAAATAAGATGCAACATATGCCCCGGGTGGAAACGCTCGGGGTTTTTCTATACCCCATTGATTTACTTCCGCCAAGGCTTCGGCGGGACAGCCTTCGCGCGCTTACTGTGTATAGTATGAAAATCTATGTTGTTGGACAGGCTGGCTTGCCAAGCCGAAGCTCGCGCAAAGTCTCAAAGACGTTTT
>JALSHM010000174.1 GCA_026982235.1 Robiginitomaculum sp.
AAAGTTAAAAGTTCCCGCAAGAGGTCCGCCGCTTTCCACGGGGTAAGCGGAGTTTTCTCCTAGAACAAATTCATAGGCTAGAGATTGCGTAACTTGTCGCAAATCAAAACTAAGTTTAAGTGTATATTCGGTCAATTGACTCTCCTTACTTGTTTTTGGTTTTTGCGAGTAGCTTGTGATAATCAGGGTCTTGTCGCAAAAGCGTCAATTCCGGATCATTTAAAATTTCTATCATGGGGTAATTGGATTTTATGGTGGCGCCCAAATATTGAAGCGCTTTCGCCCGGTTAGATAAAATTTCATAGGTCACTACAGAGCGGTAAAGCTGTATTGAGGGCGAGTTGGCTGTCAGATTAAAACTATCCATATAAGACTGAGCTTTGTCTAAGTTCCCTAATTTAGCGTTAAATAGTGCCGCCCGGCTTTTTAGGTTATTGTCATGCGGATATCTGTCTAATTCCATTTGTAATAATTGTAGGGCGCGCCGATAGGCAGTTGTGGCTTCGTTTTTTTTATCCTTACTCCACCGATACGCATCGCCAAGATTAGCCCAATAAAGATAATCATGACTATCCCCGCTCAATTCGAGCGTTTTTTCAAACGCTGAGGCGGCAAGTCCGTATTGCCCTTGAAAAAACAGATAAGTTCCAAGATTGTTATAAAGCAAAGCCGTTTCATTTATTTTCAATCCTTGTTGAATAATGCCTACGGCTTTATCTGTTTGGCTCTGCAAATGCAAATTATGGGCTAATTGCGCATATGTTCGTGGACTGTCAGGGGATAAAGCTATGGCTCTCCTGAAATCGTTTTCAGATGCATCTAAGTTGCCTTTTCTGATAAAATAAGTCCCTCGATACGTATAAAACAAAGCCCGGTTAGGGTAAGCCGCTATAGCCATATCTAGAATATCCCCAGCCTTTTCAATTTGGCCTTGCTTCCCGTAAGTGCGGTAACGTCCCTCCATAGATAGCATATTTCTTGGATCTAAAATATCAGCTCTGTCCAGATATTCATGCGCCCGATCAAATTTTCCTTCAAACTCTGCCGCCCAAGCCACGGCGACATTGGCTATGGCTAAATGTTCGTCTTTACGCAAGGCGGCTTCGGCATGGGCTTTGGCTCTTTGTAGCAAGGCCGGGTCTTGTTCCAAATGTGTATATTCACGGAAAATAGAAAACGCCAAGCCAGCTCTGGCAGCCGCATGGTTGGGATCATTTGCTAAAATTCCGCTGAAAATACTTTGCGCTTCGCTAATCGCGCCCTTGGGCGTAAAGTTCTCGACGTGGGTGAAGCCTCGCTCCATTTTTGCTTGTAGGGATAAGGCTTCTCGGGCGCGGCTTCCGGATAAAACCAAAAACCCGATAATCACGAACGCCATAAGAAGCCCCGCTGCTGCCCCAATGTTCTTGAGGGACGTAGCCCGCATTTTGGAGATGCTACCGGGTTTTGGAGTGTCAGGTATAGGTAAAGGCGAGATGGTTTCCGGTGTTTCTGGACTGGCGGGTTGGGTAGGGGAGTGATTGGGCAAGTGGCCGGGATTCGTTTGATCTATTGTTGCAATCAGGCGGTAACCAACGCGCGATATTGTCACAATATGCTTATACTGCCCGCGCTTGTCGCCAAGGGCTTTGCGTAGAATAGAAATGCCGCGTGACAATCTTTCATCGCCCCCATACTCTACACCCCACACGGCGGTAATGAGGTCTTCGCGGGTCATGACCTGTCCGGCATTGTCAACAAGCACTTGTAAAAGGCGCATAATTTTAGGTTCCATTGAATGGCAACCCGCCGGGCCGTCAATCATAAGCCCTTTGAAATCAATGAAAGAATCCCCAATTTTCACGTTATATTCGCGCTTCTATATATTTTTGATTCGAAAATAAGTAAAAAACCCTTATTATTCAAGGCCTAAGATAAACCTAAGAAAAGTCTAAGTCTCCCAACAGGACTTTACAAGCCTGATTATGCTCTAAGAAAATTACTGAAGTTGTTGTGAGGCGGTTGTGGGCGCCAAACTTCGGTGCCAAACTTAGCGTCCATAGAGGCAATGTTTGGCGCGAAAGTAAAAGAGAGAAATGTTGCGAAGTAGCGAGTAGACGTTAACGGATCCTTCTTTTACTTTCCGCCTCATGCCCTGCAAAGAATGGGCAGGGCTATATAGGGAGTTCGCGGGCTGAATACTTATCCGCCTCCCCCGTGTGACATCCACCACAACAATGCACCGCCGAGGGCAAGCCGGTAAATCATAAATGGCAGGAAGCTAATCCGCTCAATCAATTTCATAAATATGGTGATGGCGAAATAGGCGGTCACAAAAGAAAGCCCCGCCACAATAAGCCCGTCGCTAAGCCGCGCCGCACCGTCGCCGCTATTGCCGTCTTTGAGCAATTTCAAAAACGCATATGCCCCGCCCGCCAAGATAATCGGAATGGCCATAAGCATAGAAAACCGCGCCGATTCAGAGCGGGTAAAACCAAGTCCCCGTGCCGCCGTCATGGTGATGCCAGAGCGCGACGTGCCCGGGATAAATGCGAGCACTTGTGCAAAGCCAATCAATATGGCAGATTTCCAATCCATCATGTCAATGGTTTTGACCCGCTTGCCCCAAATGTCCGCCAGCCAAAGAATAATGCCAAATATAATCATCGCCCAGGCAATGATGACGGGCGAGCGAATAGCCTCATCAAGGCCGATCATGCTCATGCCAAGCCCGACCAGAAGCGCAGGTGGTGTCGCGATAAGGACAAACAATGTGAGTTGTGCTTGTTGGCTGGCTTGGCGCTGGGGTTTGAGGCTTATGAGATCAAACCCGCCTGCAATCATCCGCCTTACATCCGCGCGGTAATACAGAACAACCGCGCCAAGCGAGCCTAAATGCGCCATCAAATCTATCAGTGGTCCTTGGTCAGGCCAATGTAAAACCTTGGCTGGCAAGATTAAATGGGCGGAGCTGGAGATCGGTAAAAACTCCGTAATCCCCTGTATAATAGCCAGCAATAAATAATGTATCCATGTCATGGTTTCTCTCTATAAGGCGCAACGCTTTGATTGCAAGATGTGATAGGCGTAGAATTCTCTTGAAGCCCTGGGCCCTGTCGCATAGGTTTGCGCAAATTTATGAAAACGGTGTATGTATGATAAAAATCCAATCCAGCTATGATTATGACGACTTGATTATTTCTGGCGAAGAAAGCTTGTTCGGGGACGGGAATGCCCAATTACCTTTGCCGCCTATGTTGATGTTTGACCGCATCACCGAAATTAACGATACGGGCGGGGAACACGCAAAAGGCCTGATTACGGCGGAGTTGGATGTGAAGCCTGAGCTTTGGTTTTTGATTGCCATTTCAGAAATGATCCCGTCATGCCCGGCTGTCTTGGCCTCGATGCCATGTGGCAGCTTATTGGGTTCTTTTTGGGCTGGGGCGGATCGCCTGGCAAGGGGCGGGCGCTTGGTG
>JALSHM010000175.1 GCA_026982235.1 Robiginitomaculum sp.
TACATTGAGCGTTGCTGCGCCCGCCTCGCCTTTGGCATTTCGCCCCTCATGTTCAAAATTAGGCTGGCCGATAATGAAATCACAAGGCGCGTTATTGGTGGTTGGCTTATCATTCCAGATCATCAAGCGGTGATGGCCTGTATCACAAACGATAAATGGCCCTTCTGGGCGCACAAGCAGCGAACCACGCGGGCCAAACATTGTGGTGCGGTTTGGCGCAATAGGCTCCGCGAGCGGCATTTCAGCATTTTTACCGCCAAGTATGAGGCTCGGCCCGAATTTCTCTAACATGGGCTGTGGTACGCGCTCTGGCACTGTCTGGGGCGCAGGCGTATTACGGTTAAAGGCTAAAGAGACTTTCATATTATAGCTTTCTGGGCATTACCGCGCCAACCTGACTTCTACCCTGCCGTCGACAACCCGCACCGCATGTGACGACAATTGCACTTCTGGTGCGGTCAGGCATTCGCCCGACTGTAAATCGTATTGAAAACCGTGATGGGGGCAGGTCAATATACCGTCCTCAATTTCGCCTTCGTCCATGGGCAAATTTAGATGGGCGCATGCATTTTGGAAACAAGATACACCGTCCCCGCTCTTGGATAGAAGAATGTTCTCTCCGCCTAGCTTTAATTGAACAATGCCACCTTCGGGAATATCATCTAGCGTGCCCGCTTCTAGCCAGTCGCCTTCATCATTGACCGCGAACGGTGAGACAAATTGCACTCCGCCATTAGCATCGGTCGGCGCGGCAAGGCCTTTGATTTGCTTAATGTCCGTGATTTCCGGGCAATGGGCTTCAATGGCTTTTTTCACGCCCGCATTAAATGTCAGCATTGACGCCGGACAACCATCACAAGCACCAATAAAACGTATATCCACACGGTTTGGCGGCTTGACCGCCACCAGCTCGACATCACCACCGTGGGAAGCCAACATAGGGCGGACGGAATCGAGTGCTTCTTCCACCCGTTCTTGTAGGGACGGCTTTATCAGTTCGAAATGGCGCAACACAGCATAGACGACTTCATCATTGAGTGCGGCTCGCAGGGCAATCATCGCCAACGGTTCCTCTTTGACGGAACGGATAAGCCGCCGAAACGCTTCGGCGTGCAAATCATCAACCGAACGACGGTAAGCTTTTACCGTGCCTTGCTGCACCTCATCCCACCCGTCAAACACTGTTTCGAGCCGCGCTATATCCTGAGCGAGCTCTTCAAGTGTTGTTTTTTGCGGTATTTTCAAACTGGCTTCGCCCATAATAAATGCGGCCTATGCGTATTTGAGGTTTTTAAATAAGAGTGGCTGCAAAGCGCCGCCAATAAAACCAGCAATCGCTGCGCTGCCCCAAAGCGGCAAAGTCGCAAGCTTAGCTACCGCAACTAAAATAGCCACAGTGATAATTATACCGATCAATGCTTGGCGAATCACATGGTTTCTATCTGCGAAAAGACGTCCTTGAAGAAAGAGTGTGATTGAAGTTTTTACCATATCAAACATAATGAGTTCCTTTTATATGAAGTAGATGACCGCGAGGCCGATGATGGTGCCCATAATACCAGCGATAGGACCGTAAAATCCGCCCATCCAACTGGCGATGCCGTAGCCGATATGCTTGCCGCCAACAATCATGCCGCCGATCATGCCACCAATGACTGAGGCTAATATGCCCGCTGCCAAAGCTATGAGTAAAACTGAAATAGTCATAATGTGTTCTCCCTAGTTAATTTAATAATTTCAATATGTTACGCCGATTGGCTTTCCCCGTTAGCGTTAGAGTTTGCCGCTTTTGAAGTGTCTCTATTTCCTTTTAACTCGGCCAAGACACCAGCGACGACTTCGGCATTTTGCATACCGTTATGGGCAAGGAATATGCCGTGCGCTTCTTCGTAATACGCGATTGCTTTGGCCATATTTTCCTCATTGCCAGACTCGGGGTTTTCCGGGTCATCTGGCAGATTTAAAAGGCAATTGGCTTTATTGGATATTGTGTTGGCATATTCAAACGGCGTAGTTTGCAATGTTCGCACTTTAAGAGCTTGGTCATAAGCCTCAAGTGCGCGCACATTATTTTCTACAACATGGCTTGATGAGGAATACTGTAGGGCATTACCGAGGTTGTTTTGCAACATGGCATATTCGGTGGGATGGTCGATAATATTGACCACCGTAAGCCCTTCTTCGAACGCCTGAACGGCTAAGGCTTCTCGCATTTTAGAGCGCTGGTCTGTGAACGGCATAGATAAAAATGCGGTGGCGAGATTGTTTTGCAAAATCGCAAATTCTTTAGGGTATTTCTTTTTATTAAATGTGCGTAGCGAGCGTTGGTATGCCGATATGGCATCTGTAATAACGGCCCTATTCATCCCGCAAAGAGTCTGAATTACGAGTCCCAAATTCATTTCCGTTTCGGCCAGTTCTTCTGGTGTTCCGTGGTCTTTGAAAATGGCACGGGCGGCATCGTAGCACTCGCGTGCCCGCTCTAAATACTCACTGGAATTGGTTGGGATGGCTTGCAATGCCGTTGCCATACGGGCTTCGATGCGGGCATGGAGTAAGAACTGCTCAGGCGGGCACTGCGCCAAAGATTTTTCGTAAAGCTCCACCGCGCTTAAAATTTGTTCAGATGATTTGGGTTTTGCCTGAATACCCATGGCGATTTCCATGAGCATTTCAGATTTTTCAGCCGCGCTGGCGTCTTCACTCTCTACCGCTTTAATTGCGGCCTGCACTTCTTGTTCGACACGACTTGCCACTATACCCATTCTCCCTTATGGCCTTCTTATTTTTTATTGGCCTTAGAGGCTTGGAAAGCTGCATAGCAAGAGAATTTTGAGCTGTCTAGTAGTTTATCTAATTGTAAACTTAGTTTGTAGAATTGAATATATCTTCAGCCTTAAGGGCTGCCATGTCCTGATCCCAGTAAACATTAATTTCTCTTTGCTGAAAATCATCAAGCCTATACTCTCTAAAAAAATCGGGTGCGATGATAACGCGGTCACCAGAGATATTTATTAGCTTGAGCAAATAGCCCCCGCCCGATGTGTTTCGCACAGGCAGAATATAAAGATGGCCATCACGGTTTAAGAGTATAACTGCGTCTAGGCCTGCAAAGTATTTTTCATAAAGCGCACAAGAAAGATACAAACTGCCACGCTTTAAAATTACATTGCTAACCGCTGAAGATTTATTTGGCATTGTAAGCGTCAATATGTTTAGCTATCTTTTCAACAACAATCGCCGCAGATTTTTGGGCAATATCTGATAGTTCCAAGCCAAGTTCCAATGATTTTGCCTCAATCAAATAAACGGTAACGTCTGTCGGGAATTCATCTTTGAAAATTTGGCGGCCTGAATAGAGCGCGTGATCCCAGCGAAAATCATGTAGATTGAAACTGCCGGGCGGCTTGCCTTCCATTTCATGGCCG
>JALSHM010000176.1 GCA_026982235.1 Robiginitomaculum sp.
TGTGCGGAAATCGACAAAGACGACCGTCAAGCCTGGCGCATGTTGCAGCTTTTGACGGCTAAACCTATTCTTTATGTGGCCAATGTGGATGAAGATAGCGCCGCTACTGGTAATGCATATTCCGACGCAGTGTTCGCCCATGCTAAAGCCGAAGGTGCGCAGGCTGTTGTGATTTCTGCGCAAATCGAAAGTGAAATCGCGCTTCTGGACGATGCGGAACGGGTGGACTATCTAGAAGCCCTTGGCCTTGAAGAACCCGGCCTGAACCGCCTTATCCAAACCGGATATAAATTGCTTGGCCTAGAGACCTATTTCACCGTCGGCCCCAAAGAAGCGCGTGCCTGGACATTCCACGAAGGCTGGACTGCGCCTCGGTGCGCGGGCGTTATTCATACAGATTTCGAGCGCGGATTTATCCGTGCCGAAACCACAGCTTATGCGGATTTCGTAGAATATGGCGGTGAACAAGGCGCAAAAGAGGCCGGGAAAACCCGTCAAGAAGGCAAGACCTATATCGTCCAAGACGGCGACATCATGCATTTTAAATTTAATGTTTAGCGCAGTATCCTCTTAGACCAGATTGCGTCTATAGGCCCATATTTTGGCGATTGTGCCATAGCTTAATAGCAACATAATGAGGCAGACACCGCTGAGGAACAGTAAATTGAGCATAGCTTGCGGTGCGAAACTTTCCATATTCACAGACGGATTTTGGGACGCTACGCCCATAATCATGCCCGTTTTCAAAGCCATCAGCAGGAATATCGGTAGAAATGTTATCAAGGAAATAAAGTAAGTTTCCCATGTGGTTGGCGGTCGGTTTTCAATGTGCAAAAACCGATAGGTACAGACTAGGGGAATGACGACCAGGACAAATGCTTTAATCCCTAGCAACACCCCATCCGGAATAGCCATACCCACGGCTTTGAGCAAAAAACTCATAAACATGATGCCAACGGCTATGCAGATATACAAAATCCAGTATAGAAAAATATATCCACGCCGCGCTAAAAAATGTTGCATCTCATTCCCGTTATCGAACCCTATTTGAAACCAAGACCATAAACTCAAGAGGGAGATATGTCTAGACCGTAGCGACCATTTAAAGCTTTGTTAATTCGGATTTTGCTTTGTAATAAGCTTCAAAACACAGTGAATAACTACACCTTTACTATAGCTTTTGTGAGAATCATGTGTTAATTCGGCGCCGTTTGTTGGGATAGCCCCTTGAATTATCGACCGGGAGTTCTAACATTGCACATAAGCGAATTGGCAACATAAAGGATATCATATGTCAGACGTACTTAGCCGCGTAAGCAAAATGGTTGTTGAACACCTCGATGTCGAGGAAGATAAAGTAACCGAAACTGCAAACTTTATCGAAGATTTGGGCGCTGATAGCCTGGACAATGTAGAGCTTGTTATGGCTTTCGAAGAGGAATTCGACATTGAAATTCCTGATGACGCCGCAGAAACTATCCAGACGGTTGGTGATGCAGTTAAATTCATCACAGCAGCGACGGCTTAGGTCGCACCTAGAAAATGGATAAAAATCGGCGGGTTGTTGTTACAGGATTAGGTCTCGTGACGCCTTTGGGTGCAGGAGTTGAAACTGTTTGGGGCAATATACTCGCCGGTAAATCTGGCGCAGGCCGGATTGAACATTTCGATACGGAAGATTTGGGCTGTCAAATAGCCGCTATGGTTCCGCGCATATGTGGGCGCGGTGGTGGCGGCTCAGACATTGCGGGCACATTTAACCCCGACGATACCCTCTCCAAGCGCGATCAGCGCCGGATTGACGAATTTATTCTCTTTGCCATAGCCGCATCCGATGAAGCCATTAAAGATGCTGGCTGGTCTATCGATCCTGAAGACGCAGATAGCCAAGCCCGAACAGGCGTGGTGTTTGGCTCGGGTATTGGTGGTCTACAAACTACCTATGATGCCTCGATTGCCCTGCACGAAAAAGGGGCACGGCGTATAAGCCCGTTCATGGTGCCGTCCATGCTAATCAATCTGGCATCGGGGCAAATCTCTATTCGCCACGGGTTTAAAGGCCCAAACCACAGCGTGGTGACGGCCTGTGCCACAGGCGCCCATGCCATTGGCGATGCGGCGCGGATGATTGAGCGCGGTGATGCCGATGTCATGGTGGCGGGCGGGGCTGAATCCACCATTTGCCGGCTCGGTATTGCTAGCTTTGTGGCAGCGCGGGCGATGACTACGGGCTTTAATGATACACCCGAAGCTGCCTCTCGTCCTTATGATAAAGACCGGGACGGGTTTTTAATGGGTGAGGGGGCTGGTGCAGTTGTGCTTGAAGAGTACGAACACGCGCGGGCGCGCGGGGCGACAATATATGCAGAATTTAAAGGCTATGGCCTATCAGGCGATGCATATCACATTACCTCGCCTGCCCCGGACGGTGACGGCGGATACCGGGCTATGGAAATGGCTCTGAAAGGGGCAAATATGACACCCGGTGATATAGACTATGTCAATGCCCACGGTACATCTACGCCCATGGGGGACGAGATCGAAGTTAAGGCCGTTGAGCGATTGTTTGGTAATGCTGCGAACGGCTTACATATGTCTGCTACCAAATCGTCTACTGGGCATTTGCTCGGCGCGGCAGGGGCGATTGAAGCCGTGTTTTCTATCCTTGCTGTGCGCGCTAATAAAGTGCCCCCGACCTTGAATTTAGACAATCCCAGCTTTGAGACCAAAATAGATTTGGTGCCTTGGAAAGCCCAAGACAAACAGGTCAGAACGGCTTTGTCCAATTCTTTTGGTTTTGGCGGTACGAATGCATCTTTAATCTTTGCAGAATTACCGAAGAATGACTAGGGTTGGGAAATGACCCAGAAAAATCCCATAAACTCAAGTTCTAGCAACATTGAGCAGCCCGAAGACGGCTCTGAAAATGGCCAAGAAAACGGTCTAACCAAACGCCATGCTTTCGGTCTTGCGACAATGATAATGGTTACCTTCATTTCGTTCTCTATGGCATTTGTCTTCATCGGTTATGCCATTATGAAATACAGCTATATCAATGATGGGCCGTTGCAGGTCGAACAAGTCTTCGAGATTAAAAAAGGCGCAGGTCTGTCGAGCATTGCCAGCAAGCTCAAAGATGAGGGTATTATCAGTAGCGCGGGCACGTTTAAAATGTTTGTCCAATTTGACGGTGGACAGGCTAATCTCAAGGCTGGAGAATATGCCATTCCGCCAGAGGCCAGTATGCGCGATGTTTATGAAATCCTTACGGACGGGCAGGCTATTCTACACCCGATTACATTTGCTGAAGGTCTGACCAGTGCGCAAATCATTCGCAAAATATCTGCGACGGACAGCATCCCCGGTGACGCACCGAAAATCCCGCCAGAAGGGACATTACTCCCCGAAACTTAT
>JALSHM010000177.1 GCA_026982235.1 Robiginitomaculum sp.
CATCCTCAACCGCCATATCCGCAAATATAAAGCCGGCCCACTACCAAGCAACACTGAAGGTTTCACCCAATATATGAATGACCATAATCAGGCCGTTATCTGGGCGCGCCTTAACCGCCAAATAATTGCCAAACGGTTTTTGGGTAAATTGGGTGCACAAGGTAAATGCTTGCTCGATATATTCCACAACACAGTGACCCCATATGGTGACCCGGCCGATGACTTCTGGCTACACAGAAAAGGGGCAGCCCCAGCAGATAAAGGTATAGTTGTCGTTCCAGGTTCGCGCGGTACCTTGTCTTATTTGGTCAAGCCGATTGAAGGTACGGCAGAAACTGCGCTCACGTCCTTGGCTCATGGGGCTGGCCGCAAATGGAAGCGTAGTGAGGCCAAGGGTAAATTATCTGGTCGCTTTAAAGCCGGCGATCTAACCCGAACCAAATTGGGCGGTCGGGTGATTTGTGAAGATAAAGCCTTAATCTTTGAGGAAGCCCCCGAAGCTTATAAGGACATCGAAACCGTTATCACCCAGATGGAACAAGCCAAGCTTATAAAAACCATTGCCAGTTTTCGCCCACTTATTAGCTATAAAACGAGGCGCAAATGAATGAAATTTTTATGCACATATCCGCAGGTAGCGGCCCAAAAGAATGCCAATGGGTTGTAGCCAAACTTGCCCATGTATTCATCAAAGAAGCGCGACAGGAAAAGATAAATTGTGAAATAGTCTTGGACGATAATGAGGTATCAAAAACCTACCCGTCCCTATTACTTAAAATGTCCGGTAAACATGTACGCACATTTGTTCGTGCCCGAACGGGTAGCATTCAATGGATAGGTCAAAGTCCGTTTCGCAAAAACCATAAACGTAAGAACTGGTTTGTTGGCGCCTCAGTAGTGAACCTGAAAGAAACAAATATTGACTTCAAAGAAAGCGACATTCGTTATCAGGCTATGAAAGCATCTGGGCCTGGTGGACAGCATGTAAATGCCACCCATTCCGCCGTGCGCGCAACCCACACCCCAACAGGTATATCAGTCGTCGCCCGCGAGGAACGCTCCCAACATGCCAACAAACGCCTTTGCCAGATTAAGTTAGCGATTATTTTTAAAGACAAACAATCCGCAAGCCATGACAAGATCAAGCAAAATCAGTGGCAACAAAATCATAATCTAGAACGCGGTAATGCGGTACGAATATATGAAGGCCCGAAATTTAAGCTAAAATCCTAATCATTTAACACTTCTGGACGTTTATAGTAAACATGTAGGCCATTTACCGTAGACATAGAGTCTGATTGTGTGTTCAGCATCGTTCGCATTCTATCCAAAACCAAAACATCTAGGGTGATGATAAGACCCGTTACATAAGTTGCATACTCTGCCGAAACCCCTTGCGATGTCAAAATGTCTTGTAGCAAAACAACAGATGCTGACGGTACGCCAGCTGCAGATACGGAGTAGATTAGCGATTGCAAGGCAACAACAATTTTATCACCAATGCTTACATCAAGACCATAAGCGCTCATTGTATAAAGAGACAGAATTGTTAAACCCATAAGCGTACCAACCATGTTAATGGTAGCGCCTATGGTAAAGAATGGTGTGCTTTCATCACCACTCGCCCCAAGATCATCACAGGCTAATTTTGTTGCTGGCAATGTAGCTATGGAACTTGAAGTGGAAATTGAAATTAGAGCCTGTGGTAAAATTGCGCGCAATACAAAACCTATATCTCTGCGCAAAATAAATGCGGTTACAACAACCATAACAATCCAGACAGCGCCAAATGTAGCTGTGTAAACAATTAACAAAGGCAATAGGCCGCTGAGTGTAGAAATCCCGCCTGGCGAATTTAACGCAAGAGTAATCGATCCAAAAACGGCAAAAGGAATAGCAAATTGTAAAAACTTTCGAAACCCTTTCATAAATAAGTCTGAGATAGCATCCGCCTGCCGACCCATATCTAGCTTTTTAAGTGCGCCACCAAAAATAATGCCCGCATATATGGAAATCATCAAAGGGGATGTAATTACACCGTAAATTTTCATGGCAAAAGGAATTTGCTTAAAGTCAACCTTTGAACCATCCAAAACACTCGCCGGGTCAGAAAGTATCGGAAAAAACGCAAACACCGTATACCCAATTATCGCAAATATGGCACCGATGACGGAAAACCCAAGCATGAACAACAAAACGCGTATAAATTTTGCGCCCATACCGCCGTGGCTAATAGCCAATGACGACCCTATGGACATAATAATTAGCGCATACATAAGTGGCTTTAAGGGAACAAATAAAGCATCTTTTGCTAAATTTGCGAATGGTTTAGCTATGGTGACATCACCCATCATAATGGGTTTTGCTAAAAACCCGGCGCCAAGATAATATAAGCCCACAGCTAAAACAGCCGCAATTATAACCAATAGTAATAATGATATTTCATGAAATTTATTTAGCACAGCTTTCCCCTAAAGATTTATATTTCTGTGAAGCTAGCCAATGTTTTTCTTATGTACAAGCCCCAAGCAATTTATTTTTGCAATGCATCCATTATCTCTGCTACCTGTTTGCGGGCGTATTTCATACCCTTATCCGTTTTTATGACAAAGTCGGCACGGGCGCGTTTTTTTGCATCGGGCATTTGTCTTGATTTAATCAAGGCAAATTTTTCTTTGGTCATACCGGGGCGTGACATAACGCGGGACTTTTGAACTTCTTGGCTCGCGCTAACCACTACAATTTTGTCTACTTGAGTGTCTCCGCCCGTTTCGAATAATAAAGGTATATCTGCTACAAATACGGTTTTGCCTTGCGATTTGGCTTGCTCGATAGCTTGGCTCCGAGCCTCTTTAACCATTGGATGAATGAAGCTTTCCAAGACCTGAATATTCAATGGGTCCGCCTGCAAATGTTTTGACAGCAAAGCCCTATCCACCGCACCATCAACTATCACATCAGGAAATACCGCCCGCAATATCGGCACTGCCGCACCGCCTTTTGCGTAAAGATTATGCACAGCAGTATCAGCATCAAATATATAGGCACCAGCATTCTCAAACATTTTTGCTGTCGTCGACTTACCCATGCCGATAGAGCCTGTAAGACCAATAATTATCATGTCTTGGTTTTCATTTTATTGGTTTTTAGGTGGTCAATCAACATAGATTTGACATTAACACCAATTGGCGCTTCTGTTTCATAAAATAACTTGAACGATGGTCTAGCTTGAGCAATGAGCATATCAAGTCCACCAATCGTGTTTAGCCCTTGTTTATAGGCTTGTTTTAACAGCGGTGTTTCAAGGGGCGTATACACTAAATCATAAACCCAACCGCCCTGCGCCATAGCGCCTATATCAATGTCAAGCTTGGCAGCGCCAACCATGCCAGCTGCGCTAGCATTGATCAC
>JALSHM010000178.1 GCA_026982235.1 Robiginitomaculum sp.
CCGATGCAGCTGAATTGGTGCTGAGTGCAGATATAGCAGCGAATATAGATTTGGATATTCAGGCTGACCGCCGCGCCGTGCGGCAAATCATGTTAAATTTACTGAGTAATGCCATTAAATTCACGCCTAAAGGCGGGCGTGTGACAACTTTTGCCAATATTGTTGATAATCGCCTTGAATTAGCCGTTGAAGATACGGGAACGGGCATGACTGCGAGGGATATTAAGAATATCGGCCAACCCTATCAGCAAGCTAATAATGCTAATTTGGTGAAAGCGCGCAGCACGGGTCTAGGTTTGTCTTTGGTGAAAAACCTCGTGAAATTACACGGCGGCGATTTTGAAATCACCAGCCATCCAGGTGTAGGCACTAAAGTCAAAGTCTCCCTACCGCTCGTCAAGCCAGAAGTCTAGCTGTCTTATCTTCCCTTCCTGCGGGCACTCATGGGCGATGCGAGCGCGGCGAAGAAAAACGCCAAGAATACAATCAAGCCAAAAAACGCGGCGCGGTTATGGGTGATGTCTTTCCACCATTGGCGTAGAGGCGTGGCAGCAAAAGCTTGATGGGACGCTTGGTTCCACCATGCCTGCAAATCGCGTTTCGCCTGGTAACCTTTAAGCTTAATCTTGGTCATGGATGGGGCTTTAAAAGACAGTTTGTCAAGTTTTGGCAGGGAAAGCTGACGCACTTGTTTTTTTGCCGCTGGCTGCATTGGTATAGCACCGCGTAATTGTTGTACGGGTGTTTTCGTGCGCACCGCCCCAATTTGTACGTCATTGGATGCAGTTTGCACGGTCTGGACTTGTTGGGGTTGGGCTTGCGGTGTTGGTGTTTTGATTTTCCCAGATTTTCTCGTTGATAAAGAGGTAAACCAATTTTGAGCCGTACGGATAAATTCAGGTGTGCGGCTTGGTGTGGTTTCAGGCAATCCGAAAGATGCAGGCAGAGGGCTTGCAGTTTGTGCCATCAGGATTGTCTTTCTATCCCAGCGAGTAACACTGCCCTGTAATCCGTTCCAGTAGTCATTCTGAGCCACAGCGTACATAGCTTCTGAAAACTTGTTGGGGCGATCGGAGCTAATCACGCCGATCATACGACCATTCGCGTAGGGTGAGGGGAAGAGCGCAGCAAGACCACCAGATTGAAGACGTGTAGATTGGTTGTTTCTGGCGGCAGTTCTGAACGTCTGACTAGCACCCATAGATGCGAATTGATCCGTACGCGCAATATCTTCGCCGTTGGGGCGTAGAGTTTTCGACTTGCCAAGAGCGTGTTTTAAACTGCTTGGCGCTGCTGAAAACAGTGCTGGGTCGTTCAAAGGGTTAGGGCCGATAATCAGAATGTTTTTATCCATATCAGTGCGGGTAGGTAGGCTAGCCAGATAGTCTGCCTGTACCCATCTCGCCCCGAATTTTTGGGCAGAATAGCCAAGGAAACGTAAAGTCGCTAACTTGTCTCGGTACGATTTAGCGCTAAGAACCAAAATACTGTCCTTGTCAAATGGTGCGCCAGATGCGGCTAGACGACTTAGGTCTGTGGCAGGTGATGGTCTTGGCGCTGATAAGTTGAATTTTGATTCGTTACTCACCATAATAGACGGAATATAGTTTTGGGTTTGACAAAGACTATCTGAAGGACTTGGTTGGATTTCCGGCTCAATGCTGATTTGGTTGTCACTCGCTGTGAGCATACCGGGTTTGATACGAAATTCGACCATTTTTGAGGATTTATTTAAATGGGTAAAGCCAATGGACTTGTCATTAAGTTTGACTTTCAAGCGTGATTTAGGGTTGATGTCTTTAGCGCTGAGGATTTTCAAAGTCAGGACACCGCGCATAGCGTGAGGGTCTGTGACATTAAAATTTATCCGCGCAGGCTCAGGCCGCCAAGATGGTGAGATTGCAGGTATATCTATGTCTGATAATTTGTATTTGCCCGTGCCCATGATAGCCCGTGGCGACAATTTTGTTCCGGAATAAAACTCATGTAAGAACATGTGTCCGCGTTGTGCTTTTGGCAGATGGTATGTGGCAAAAGCACGTACCAACTCCAAAACCTGTTCTTCGGTCTCGGCAGTTAAAACGATTTTTGGTTTTGTAGCTTTCCCCCCGCTTGTCTTATCAATACTGATACGTGCGCCCGGTGCAGACACGATGGATTTATCGTAAAGAAGCGGGCGTATATCGTCATGGGTGCCGATGATAAATTGCATATCGCTCAGGACGTTTCTCTGATTAGTGCCCAGTTTAAACTCCGGTACGAAGTTCATGCGTTGGGCAATGGCTTGTGCAGCCAATGCTTCAAAGGCCAATTTGTTTGCGCCTTTGGCCGTGATACCAACGCGTTTTGGCGCAGTCATAGCATGGGCGAGACGTTGCTCGATTTCGGATATTTGCATAGCGCGTTTTTTGGCGCGGGCTTTGGCCACTAATTTAGAACGGGATAAATCCAATACCCATTGTCCGTTTGCGGGGGTTAGGCAATCGGCATTTTGCGGGGTTTGGTAGCTGATTTTAATGGTATTGCCAGACAAGCGTATTCTTGACGTGTCCATGCGAATATGGGCGTCAAACCGCGAAGCCCGCCCGTAAATTGGCACAGGCTTTGCGCCATTATAGCTGATGAGGAGAGGCGTGCCGCGTGCAACTTGGCCTTCAGGATAGGCACTGAGGAATAAATCCAGACTTTCATACCAATCATTGGGCGGTAAGTCGAAAGCCAGCTTAAAAGTTTGTGTGCGCCAATCCAAGATGACAGTATCTTTACTGGTCATGGCATCAAGATTAGATTTGAGAATATAAGTAGGGTTTTTAGCAGGTTTGCTATAGGCAGGTACAGAGGCATGAGCCGTTGTAGCCGCAAACGCAAACATTGCGGTGAAGCACAGGAGTATGACAGAATAGAAAGCCCGCTCAAAACTCATATTGCGGATCAGACTAGCTTCGCTCTTGAATTTTGGGGTTGTGTGTCTATTTTGGGACATGTCAGCGCCTTTTTTGGTTAATTCGCTGTCAACCAAGCAAATAAGGTGCCAATTTCGCCCGAAACGAGAAAAGAATGCCGTGTTATGATGCCAGTTCTAAAACCGTCGATTTGGGTCTATGCCCTGATTCGCCGTGCCCAAGGGGAAGCCGCCTATGCGACTTTGGCGCGAAAAGGTGATGGTGATGCCGGTGCGGTATTGGTGAAAGTCTGCACACTAGACGGCAATGCGGTATTATATCGCCCTATCAGGAATTTAAATGGTGAGCGGGTTTGGCTCCCCAAAGGCCCCTTGCCAGAACGCGAAATCGACCTGATGATTGGCAAGCGCGTCCAAACCGATCCGGACCTCTGGGTGGTGGAAATAGAAGACAAACAAGGCCGTCATTTTTTGACGGAAAATGTTGAAGTAGAATAGGCTTTGT
>JALSHM010000179.1 GCA_026982235.1 Robiginitomaculum sp.
AAATCATCTGACGATAAAAAAGTCATTACCGTGCGCCCAACCGCCTTTGCCGCTGCGCCAGAAGGTGGGTCTGCACCTGTTGAAACCATTGCCGATCCAGCTTCGCCAAAAACTTCAGAATTTGTCGGTGAAGAACTATCCAAGTCCGACCGCCCGGAACTGACCGCCGCCAAAATCGTTATCTCTGGTGGGCGCGGTATGGGCTCGGGCGAAAACTTCGCCATCATCGAAAAGGTCGCCGATAAACTCGGCGCTGCCGTTGGCGCATCGCGCGCTGCCGTTGATGCGGGCTATGTGCCCAATGATTATCAAGTCGGCCAAACCGGCAAAGTCGTCGCACCAGAACTGTATATCGCCGTCGGTATCTCTGGCGCCATTCAGCATCTGGCCGGCATGAAAGACAGCAAGATCATCGTCGCCATCAACAAAGACGAAGACGCGCCTATTTTCCAAATAGCAGACTATGGCTGGGTCGCAGATCTGTTCAACGCCGTGCCGGAACTAGAAGCGGAATTGGCTAAGGCGGGGTATTAGGATTCGTTAGTAGGTTGGGCTATTCGCTTAGTATAACCCAACCTATGTATTTTGTAATTCCTATTTCAATTTTTCGTAAAAATACGAGTAAATCAGCGCTTGTGAGTGGGCGGTTTCTTCTAGGTTGGCTGCGCCTGCATGGCCGCCGTCTATGTTTTCGTAATACAGGAACGGGTATCCCATATCCTCAAGGCGCTGGGCGAATTTACGAGCGTGACCCGGATGCACCCGATCGTCTTTGGTGGAAGTATAGATATAAGGCTCAGGGTATTTCACATCATCTCTGATATTGTGATAGGGCGATAGGGTGCGGATATAGGCACCTTCGGCACCTTCGTCGTCCGGATCGCCATATTCCCCGACCCAACTCGCCCCCGCCAGCAATTTATCATAGCGGCGCATATCGAGGAGTGGAACGCCTATGGCCACAGCACCAAACAAATCAGGGCGCTGGGTGAACATAACCCCCATCAAAAGCCCGCCGTTTGAGCGGCCATGAATACCAAGATGCTCTGGGCTTGTGACTTTCTTTTCAATCAAGTCTTCGGCCACTGCAATAAAATCATCATAAATAATCTGGCGCTTGGTCTTGAGGCCAGCCTGATGCCAATCGGGGCCAAATTCGCCGCCGCCCCTGATATTGGCGGACACATAAACCCCACCGCGCGCCAGCCAAGCCCGGCCAATAGTGGCGGAATAGCTGGGGTTGATGGAAATTTGAAACCCGCCATAGCCATAGAGCAAAGTCGGGTTTTTACCGTTCAGCTTCATGCCCTTGTTGGAGACAATATAATAAGGAATTTTTGTGCCGTCCGTTGATGTAGCGAACCGTTGTTCCACCTGCATGGTTTTAGCATCAAACCAGCTGGGTAAAGACTTCAGTTTTTTGGTTTTCAAAGTCTTGGTATCAACCATCCAGAATGTGTCCGGAGTCAGAAAGCTTTCGGTATTAACAAAGGCAATAGCTTCTTTGGCATTGGTGCTTCCGATAGATATATTACCGTTTTCTGGTAGCTTCAATTTTGTTTTTGTCCATGCACCACCCTCATCATTATCCTGAAAATCAAAGGCATAAGCACTGCCCGACACATTTTCTGACAAACTCAACAATACCACGTTTTTGGTTGCGCCAAACCCATTTATAGATTGGCGCTCATTGGGCGTGATGATTTCATATACGGTATCTATTTTTCCGGTATCCATAAAA
Source organism: Robiginitomaculum sp. (assembly GCA_026982235.1). Classification (GTDB taxonomy): domain Bacteria; phylum Pseudomonadota; class Alphaproteobacteria; order Caulobacterales; family Maricaulaceae; genus Robiginitomaculum_A. The sequence goes on from JALSHM010000179.1 coordinate 1,742, forward strand.
TCCTGTATGGAAAAAGAAACCAGCGCACCGGATTTAAATGTGGTTCCGTCTTCCCGTTTCCAATCTTCTTGCAAGGTCACAAGCTGTTGGCCTTTAAATTGGTCGCCTAAGCTAGACTTTAGCGGTACTGGAATTTGCACGGGTTTCCACGCATTGGCGCCCGCTTTCGGTATCCAATAATATTCGGTCGTATAAAAAGTGACGGCGCGAACAATCAGGATTTCATTTTCACCCACAGCATTTTCAAATGTACCGGAAAAAGCACCAACGTCCGTTTTTTCACCGCGCATAAGCGTACGGGCTTCAGATAATGGTGTGCCGCGTGTCCACAATTTCGCGACCATGGGATAACCACTTTCAGTCATCGTGTCTGCGCCAAAGTCCACACCCACCAAGAGCGTATCTTTATCAACCCAAGACGTGCCGCCTTTGCTCTCGGCCAAGACAAACCCATCTTTGACAAATGTTTTGGTGCTGATATCAAACTCCCTGCGCTCGGTGGCATCTTTACCCCCGTCTGACAAAGAAATAATGCAACGCGTATAATCGGGTGCCAAGCAATCCGCGCCCTTATACACCCAATTTTTACCCTCAGCCTTGGACAGAGCATCAATATTTAGAATCGTTTCCCAAGCCGGCTCTGTACTGCGATAACTTTCAAGTGTGGTGCGCCGCCAAATGCCTTTAATGTTTTCATCGTCCTGCCAAAAATTATAGGCCATACCGCCCCGGTAACTGATATAAGGAATTTTTTCAGGCGAATTATAAACTTCCAGCAATTCCGCTTTCATGGATTTGTAAGTATCGGTTTCCATTTTCGCCGCTGAAGCCATATTCCAGGCCTTGACTTTTGCTAGCGCCTGCTCGCCTAAAACTTTTTCTAGATAGATATGATCTGCATCCGTTTTACCAGCCGTCATATAGCTCATGGGATGATCCTTATTCAATTGATGGGCTGTGGTTTTGCTATGGCCAAGCTTGTCTGCTTCGTGGGTGGGCTGGCAAGCCGTGAGCGCCAAAACACCAACACCCAAAAATAAAATTTTTCTCATGTCAATTTCCCTAAATGTTTTCGCCACATAAAAGCCGAAAAATGCGGCATGAGCAAGGGCGGATTGCCATTGCTAAATATCTATACGCATATGGGCGTGTATCAAAGCCTGGCCTGCCAAACCGTAGCTCGCGCCATTTTAGTTTTTTGTATTGGGAGAGAAGACTGGTACGGGTGGCCGGAATCGAACCGGCACTTCCTAGGGAAACGGGATTTTGAATCCCGCGCGTCTACCAATTCCGCCACACCCGCACATAAGCTGCATATTCATTCATAGTCATTGGTAGAAATTGATTGACTAGAACATTACCTTGAATAAGCGCGACAACATACGCAACAAATTGACCACGTCAACCTAACAATAAACAGTTTTGCAGTTTTTATATGTTGTAATTTTTAGAAAGAGTTGGGCTATCCGCCTCTAAAAGAAAGGTTGCCAGCTCGCCCTACATCTTTATATTCAGGGAAAGCCCGCTCTTGGCGGGCTTTGTTGTATTGTGAATCATATTTTAAATGGGGACTAAACACCAAGTGTTTAAATGCCCATTTCGGAGACCGGCTTTGATGTTGAATTTTAGTTTTATTGAGCGGTGGTATGAAAATGTAAAACAGGC
>JALSHM010000180.1 GCA_026982235.1 Robiginitomaculum sp.
TGTGCCCGTATTCCCACTTAGCTTTGTGAAATTGGCAAGCGCCCCAAGCAGGCCTTGGCCGTTGACATTGTTCAAAGTGAAATCAAGTGCAACTTGGGGTACGGCGCTGGCACCGTTCAATTCCATGTCCAATGTGCCTTTTCCCCCATACAAGCTCACATTGGGGATGCTGGTCTTGAGGCGTCCGTTCTTGATTGTGGTCTTTATAGTGCTTGGCCCCATCTCCATTGTTGTCAAGATGATATTTGGCGTATCAAGGGTGATATTGGCATCAAACAAATTCAGGAATGTTAAATTTAGCGGCTCTTCGCTCCATGGCTGCACGCCTTTGGGGCGATTGGCATACATGGCGGCTTGGTAGGGACGAATGTCGAGACCCTGCATGTCGAGCTTGCCTGTGATAATGGGTTTGCCAGAAAGATTGGCGCTGAAATTACCTGTGCCGCGCAAATCATCAAAGCGTATTTTTGCACCGCTAAAATTGGCTTTGTTTTGTGTGCCTGTTGCCTGACCTGATACGGACACTGGCCCGTAAACCCGCCCCGCTTCTGTATTGGCAGCAAGTGTCGTGCCACCCACTGCTGCGAGTTGGCGCAAGGACGGAATATCGAGGTTTATCATACCGTCATAGCTGATGGCTTTGCCTGTTGTAGCTTTGCCGTTAAAAGTCAAATTGACCAAACCGTCCGTCAATGCGGCATTGACACCCGATAGGGTGAGTGCGTCTGCGCTGCCGCTGATTGCCCCGCTGGCTTTAAGTGTCCCAAGGGCATCTGCATAGGGCAGAGCAATACCGCCTGTAGCTGCCAAAGTTTTCACAGACGGTACAGCGGCATTGAACTGACCGTTCAAAGTGGTCATTTTTCCAGTGCTTATTTCGCCCATATAGCTGGCGGTGAGGTGCTGGCCTTCGGTTTTAAAATCAAGATCGGTGAGTTTGGTCGCCGCAGGCGCACCACTGACATTACCGCTGATACTGAAATTACCTAGTGCTTTAGCTGGTTCGAGACCTTCTATGTTGAGCTTAGAAACTAAGTTTGGCACAGACGATCCGGACGCATCAAATCGACCATTGAAAGACATATCCTTTCCGAGCTTTACACTGCCATTATAGCTAGCGAGCAAATCACCGCCTTTGGTTTTGAAGTCCAAATCATCAAGCGTGAGCGCGTCGACAATACCGCTGACTTTCCCCGATACGGATAAATCCCCGACGATGTCCGCACCTGGTGTATTTGTCATGCCAAGCTTAGGCAGTAAGGCGGCGATTGAGGGGCTGTCGGCAGTGAACTGACCAGCGAGGCTCAAGGCTTTGTCAAAACTTGCCGCCCCTGTATATTGGGCTATGATACCGTCGCCTTTGATGTTTACGGATATATTTTTGCCACTGGTGACTTTGCCGTTTGTGCTGAGCGTTGTGGCAATATCAACAGTAGTAAACGCCGCGAGTTGCGGTATAGCCATGCCGAGTGCATCTTGTAACTTTTTGATATTCGCTACATTTATTTGAAGATCACCGGATGCAGACGGTGTGCCCCCTGCGGAAAAGTCTCCGTTAAAATTGGTCGTGATAATGTCGCTTTTCAGAGAGACTTGCGTATTTTTGCCAATCATATTGGTACCGTCAAACACCAAATTACCTTTAATATTGGCCGTCTCGGTTAAGGCGCTATATGGGTTATTTTTGCCAATAAACGCATCTAATTTCGCGGTTGAGGGAATATCTGCCGCAAAATCTAGATTAAATGTAATCAACTGGGACGGGGTGAAAGTGCCGTCTGCTGACATAGAAATCAAATCAGATTTCAGTTTTATGAAAACGGGTGCAGTGTCTCCATTTAGAAAGGATTTCGGTGTGTCGAGTTTGAGCGCCATATCTACTGGCATATCATTAACAACCAAATCGCCTTTGGCGCTGATGGGTTTATCTAGCCCCGGCATGGACAGCTGTATATTTGCGGCCCGGACTTGGTAATTTTTGCCCGCTTGCGCATCCGTGTAGTCGATACTGCCATTTTTTAAGGCAAATGTTCCAAGGGCGATTTGTAAATCAGTATAGCGGCCATCACGGGCGAAAGCAGTATTGGCTTTCTTTGTTGGCTGCGCCTGTTCGTCCCCAAAAGTCCAATTAACCCGCCCATCTTTGGTTTTTTCTAAGGATATTTTTGGATTGACCAAAGTGAATGCGGTGATTTCAACCTGTTTCTTGAACAGGGGCATGAGCTTTACTTTGGCTTCCAAGCTGTCCATAGTCGCGAAAGCTTGGTCGCTAAATCCATCGCTATTGGCTATTTCCACTAGGTCTGCTTTAGCCGTAAGTGTGGGAAAAACTGACAATTTAACATTCCCCGCAATCTCTACGTCCCGACCAAGGCTTGAGCTGACTTGCTGCGTGATTTTATCTTTATATACGGAGGCAGGCACGAGGCTCGGCAGAATAAGTACCGCCGCCACAAGCAACACCACCAAAATCCCAAGACCAATAAATAATTTACGCATAATTTTCTCCGCATGTACAGTATAGCACATAAATCCCAATATTCAATTTGACAATTTGTCCATGAACAGATGCTGAAGAACTAACGCACCCATTCCCATCAAGTGGGAATGGAGAAACACAGTACAAGAGTCATATGAAATTTACCCTGTATTTTTTGTCATTAACCATTATAAAAGCATTTACGGAGCGCCCAATTTGGAAATTGAACAAAAGCGAGGACTAATTATGTGTAACCATGACCACCACGAAGCAACAGACATTGTTGATACAGAGACCCGCGAGATACTCAATAGGCGAAAAATGATTCAGGCCTTAGCGGCGGGCGGGACGGTTGCTATTGCAGGCGGTCTGTCTGGCTGTGCGACGAATCCAGATACGGGGGCGAGCCAGTTACTTTTAATTGGTGAGGGGCAGCTGAGCCAAATGGCGGCACAAAGTTGGGCGCAGGCAAAGTCAAAACAAAAGCTGTCGACCGATCCGCGCTATCTTGGGCGCTTGAAGAATATCGGGTCGCGAATCGCTAGAGGCGCGCGCCGTGACAAACAATCTTGGGATTATGCTGTATTTGATTCGGAACAAAAAAATGCATTCGTATTGCCTGGTAACCGTGTTGGGTTTTACAAAGGCATGATGGATTTTGCGGATAATGACGACCAAGTTGCGGCTATTATGGGGCATGAAGTTGGTCATGTTGCAGGCAGACATGCAGCAGAGCGAGTAAGCACGAATATGGCTGGACAACTGGCTGTTGCTGGGGGCACGATTTTGGCAGGTTCGCAAATGCAAAAGAACTGCAGAAATGCTCCTACACGTCAAGAACAATCTATTTGTTACCGCAAGGCCAATCGGCAAACACAATTACTAAATCAAGCTTTGGGTGTCGGTTTCATGGTCGGAATT
>JALSHM010000181.1 GCA_026982235.1 Robiginitomaculum sp.
GCCCATAACCGCCTGTGGCCAAAATAACCATCTTGGCACGGAAACGGTGCATTGTGCCGTCGTCCAATTTCCAAGCCGTAATGCCCCGGCACACCCCGTCTTCCATAATCAAATCAAGTACGAAATACTCAATAAAAAACTCAGCGGAACGGCGCAGGGATTGGCCATAAAGCGTGTGCAACATAGCATGACCCGTGCGGTCTGCGGCAGCGCAAGTGCGCTGGGCGGGCGGACCTTTGCCCATATTTTGCATCATGCCGCCAAACGGTCTTTGGTAAATCTTGCCGTCTTCGGTGCGCGAAAACGGCATGCCCCAATGCTCAAGCTCGTACACGGCCTTGGGGGCTTCGCGAACAAGATATTCGATACTGTCTTGATCCCCAAGCCAGTCAGAGCCTTTGACCGTGTCGTACATATGCCAACGCCAATTATCGTCGCCCATATTACCGAGAGACGCGGCGATACCGCCTTGAGCCGCAACCGTGTGGGAACGGGTCGGGAAAACTTTGGTCACGCAAGCGGTCTTGAGGCCTTCGCGCGCCGCCCCCAATGTGGCCCGCAAGCCAGCACCACCAGCCCCAACAACCACAACATCATAAGTATGGTCTATCCATTTTACATCAGACATAAGTTAGGCTCCAAGCCAAATTTTAAGAATTGCCAACACACCGATTAGCCAAAAAGCAAACGACGCCAATGTGTTCAAAAGCATAAACAATGTACGCGAACCAGCGCTTGGTACATAATCGGAAATCACTTCATTGATACCCAAACGTCCGTGATAAATCCCTGCAGTGAGAAAACCAAACAGTACAAATGCCCCAACTGGCGAAGCCACCCACGCAATCAAACCCGCATACCCGCCGTGCAAGGCTTTAATCAGGCCGTATAGAAAAAACGGTAAAAGCAAAGCCAGCACCACTGCGCTCACCCGGTGGGTGATAAATTCATGCACTCCGCCCTTGGCAGCACCACTGCCGCGCACTTTACCGAGGTCTGTTCTAAAATCACTCATAGCCCCGCTCCAGATACCGCCCCCGATACTGCTCCTGGCATATCTCCAACCATATACCATGTGAGCGCAATAGCCGCCACGGCGGACACCAATATCGTTACCAAGGAGACCATATTAGCCAGCTTGGGATCAAACCCTGCACCCATATCCCACACCAAATGGCGGACACCGTTGAGGAAATGATAAATGATGACACCGACCACAATGAAAAATACAAAAGCGCCAATGGGCGAATAAATTATCGGTTCTACCTTGGCAAACCACTGGGGCCCAGCGGCTAAGAATGCCAGCACCACGGCCAGCTTGAGCAGTCCAAAATACAAAACAATACCCGTCGCCCTATGCAATATGGACGACAGCATAGTCGGATGCCATTTCCATATACTAATATGTGGGGACATGGGACGCTTATCTGTCCAACCCTTTGCCATAACTTTCTCCCATTTGACCTCCATTACGCATGCGTAATGGCACTTGAGCGCGAACCTAAACCCAAGGTCAGTTAAGTCAACGCGAAATCTTTAATAATCGTCAGGTTCATTGCTTTTTACACTTGGCGTAATGCCCTAGTTAGGCTTATGACAAGAGTATGAGAAAATTAACCATATTGACGATCCTTGCCAACGCCGCCTTGATGAGCGTCTCTTTAGCATTTGCGCAATCTGCGGACATTGCTCCAGATAATATCAACTTTCCAGAAGATACCCCCATAGAGACAGTGCATGAACGCTGCCGAGATTTGATGATTGTCAAAACTGGCAAGGGCTATATTTGCGAACCCCGAAAATCAATCAAGCCCTATGACGACTTAGAAAAAATTATTGCTGACATGCAACGTAACGATTTGAAGCGTGACCCTATACAAGCGGGGAATGAAGGCAATAGAGAGGCTCTGCGCCACCTGCCTGATGCTAGCTTATCGGCAAGTGCGGCTAATACTGCCGCAATACAGCAACTTATGGAGCGCTATAATGCCCTCAATGATACGGCGCTGAAGGGCGAAAATCTGCTAAATCACCGTTTGGTGGGTTATGTACTGGGGCAAAAACTGATATTAGCGGATTTTGATACAGGCCGCATTCCTTTCACCAATGATAGCGGCTTTTTCAATATGATGAGCTATGTCTCGCGGCAAACCAAATTCAAAACCGCAGACGATTATGAAGCCTATGCCGCCCGGCTTTCTGAACTACCGCGCTTTTTCGAGCAGCACTCTGACAATATGCGCCGTGGCATGGCGACAAGCTATACGGCGTCCGAGCAAATTCTGCCCGGCATTGTGGATGTAGTAAAAGGCCTAGGCGCTGGTAAGGCAGAAGACCATGCATTTTTCAAACCCTTCACTTCATTTCCAGACACTATCTCCAAACAGGAACAAACCAGACTGAAAGCTTTGGGGCTTGCCGCCATGAACGACAAGGTTTTGCCTGCTTACGCAAAATTACTAACTTTCCTTAACGAGGAATATAGCCCCGCCGCCCGTAAACCCGTCGGTATTGGCAGCAATAAGGCAGGGCGTGATTATTACAAAGCTTTGGTCAAATATTTCACCACTCTAGACATCACGCCTGATGAAGTCCACGCCCTTGGTCTCTCCGAGGTCAAGCGTATCCGCGCCGAAATGGATGAGATTATTGCCGAGACCAAATTTGAAGGTACGTTTAAAGAATTTCTGAAATTCCTGCGCACAGACGAGCAATTTTACGCAAAATCGGCGGATGACCTCCTGAAGGAAGCCGCATGGATTGCCAAACGTATTGACGGTCAGATGCCAAAATATTTCGGAATTTTGCCGCGCCTTCCCTATGGTGTCATGGCGGTGCCAGACGAGATTGCACCGAACTATACCACGGGGCGCTATTGGGGTGGAAATCCAGAACAAGGTTTGGCTGGGAATTATGTGGTCAACACATATGACCTATCCCAGCGACCCTTATATAATCTACCCGCCCTAACCCTACACGAAGGTGTACCAGGGCATCATCACCAAATTTCATTAGCACAAGAAATGAAAAACGTACCGGAGTTTCGGCGCAGCCTATATCCAAATGCGTTTGGCGAGGGTTGGGGTTTATATTCGGAAAAGCTCGGCGTGGAAATGGGCATTTACCGTACACCCTATGAGCAATTCGGACGCCTCACCTATGAAATGTGGCGGGCTTGTCGCTTAGTCGTGGATACGGGTATGCATTGGAAAGGCTGGACACGGGAGCAAGCGGAAAGCTGTTTCTTGGAAAACTCTGCCCTCTCCCCTCACAATATCCGTACCGAAGTTGACCGCTATATCAGCTGGCCAGGGCAAGCCTTGGCCTACAAAATCGGCGAGCTTAAAATCCTTGAACTGCGAAAACGCGCCGAAGATTCCTTAGGGGCTGATTTT
>JALSHM010000182.1 GCA_026982235.1 Robiginitomaculum sp.
ATTACTGGGCTGGATGAGACTGCGCAAACCTTTACGGTTGGGGCGACGGCTGCCTGTAAGTTTCTTGCTAATGGTGGCATTCCTGCGACAATAAACGGTTCGACTATCTCTAGTTGTAATTATGGCACTGCTGGTCTGTCTAGTCTGAAAATGGGACACATTTGGGTCGTTGCAATCAGTACTGACTATGACCCATCATATAAGCCTTATGAGCTAAGTAATGGCGTAGATATTCCGACTAATCTGGGCTGTAAGGTGCAAAATATGGATAATTGTCTCTCTACAATATTAAATACGGTTGGAGCTTCGACCAGTAATATTAATGTTGATGGCGCAAATGGGGTTTATCCTACACTAGCCTCACAGGCGCAATCGCTTGCTGATAATATAGCCGATACCTATCACGGAAAGTCTTTGGAGCAAGTTATTGGCGGAAAAAAGCTAATTTCACAATTAACACAATCCAGCGCTACTAAAACAGGTGCTTTAGCAACTCCGCAAACAATTACTGGGAACATCCCTGACATATACCGGGTGAAAGTTGATTTAAATTTCGCGAATAGCACGCTTACCAAGTCTTTTTATGCAGACGAGGTTTATGGGAGGCGGTTACAACTTATTCCGAGCAGCACTGTGGATTCAAATGTTAATCCACAGGGCACTCCGTATCTCTATCTTGATAGAGAAGAAATTGCAGTTGGGACTTATAAAGTTTACGCACAAACTGTCGATCAATTAGCAATAACGGTGCGCTATCCTTACGCCAGTTATCAAACGGAGACGTTTTCCTTTGAGCCACGTATTGGTGATTGGGATGGGTCGACAACGAATGGAAATGGGCAAAATATCATTAATTTGAACCCGATGAGCATTGTTCTTTCATTCGGTCGTGCAAATCAAAATATTGAAAAACGAATGAGTAAAGACCTAGAAGATGAGAGGCTTGCCGGGCAAAACGACCAAACATTTATGCTAAAAAATTTGGGCCTGCAAATGCCAATGGCTGGTGCTAAATGGATGGCAGAAACTGGTCAGCTGTTAAAATTAACTGAAGGTGTTGGCAGCGTGGCCATTCAACATCATGCGACTGTTGGCTTTATTGAAGATGTACGTATTCTACCAGGACAAACCTTTACGACGGCCAATGCACAGACAAGATATTCTATCACCAGCCCCTCACAGGACACAACGAAAGAACAATCTGTTTCATTAACATTTGCGGCTGCTCTCAATGCTTTGGAGGGTGGAGCAGTACGCAGAATATATAATACTCCAGATTCTACGTCTGCAATATCTCTGTTTCATCACGCGAACCGCTCGCAAAGTAACAATGGGCTGAACCCGTTACACGTTGACCCACATCATTTTGTTCATCTAACAACTACGAATCAAGTCAATACAGCCGTGTTGTCATCTGGATATTTACCTGACCGTTTAGCATATATTGTTAATTTGATTAACGATGGATATGAGGTCATTGCACCTAAAGAAGGTGAAGTTGGTAGATTTTTTGAGCCTTTCAATATTGAATGGAACGTTATTCCCATTTATGCGTTTAAGCCGGATGGGTCATCAAGTGCACTACTTTATATTAACTCGGCAGGTAACCTAATTGTACGCAAAGGTGGTGGTGGAGCATTAACGGCAGGTGAAAACCCTCTACAAAAAGCACAGGAAGAATTAGAAAACCTAGAAGATACAGTCTCAAAATTTGCTGCTCATAAAGTGAGCCTTGCTAGCGGTTCGCTTAAATATACGCCGCCTGCCGATCTTACGACAGGTAGCGGTGGATTTCCTGAAAGTCTGTCTTTTCAACGAACATATGATTCTAGTCGTGGGCCAGGGAGTTTTGGCGGGTCCTATAGTGGTGAATGTGTTGATGCTGGTTTCGGCGAAACTAACTGCACCCAAGATAACAATAAAGTCTATGGGTGGACACACAACATTAAATTTAAGGCCATGCCAGCTAGCGACGCTTTGCAGGGCATGGGGATGGATTCTGCAATAGATGCAAGTTCTGTAATTACGGCACTTTATTTATCTATGCTCACTAGTGAGGGTAATCAAACGCTTCAGACTTCTCTTACCCGTATTTTTATTAGCAACTGGATGGAAGACCAACTCGTTGACAATGCTGTTGTCGTCACGCGGGCTGGGGGTGCCGAAACATATATAAGAAAGCCCGTCGGAGTTGCTGGTGTGGACGAATTTTTTGCGCCCAATGGCAGCAATGCCAAGCTGGTGCAAAATGGAGAAAAAAACGCATTTCCGAATGCTGCTGCAAATCAATATCGTTGGTTATATACGAATGTCTCTTACGATTTGAAAACGGCTGGGGGTGAGACTTTAGATTTTTCCGGGCCTGGAGCAGCAGGAGGTGCCGGAGGTCGTGCGCTGAAAAAATGGACATTCCCAACAGGTGTTGTCGTCAATTATGAAGGTGATATTACTAGCTATACCAAGGTTTATAACAACTTTGGTCGTTCAATTGATCTGGTCTATAAAGATGGTTTACTGGATGAAGTAAAAGACGAAAATAACAATGTCGTCAGTTTTAACTACCAACAACGATTTTCTTTGCAGACTGGTTATGATACATGCTGCCCGCCAGAACCAAGCACTTTTACACAAAAGAGAGATGTGTATCATGCCTTGACCTCTGTCACGAAACCGGAATCGGCCATCCAAAAATACGGTTACACAGCTGTTGGCTCTGACCATTTACTTAATTTGGTATTCGAGCCTACTGATTTCACAACTCCGATCCTGACATTCAGCTACGATCTAATGGGACGGGTGCAATCGGTTGCCAATAAGCTTGATATTTCGACCGAATATCTAATCGGGAGTTTGTTTGCCGAGCGTCAGGGGCGCGGGCAATCTATTAGCCCCTTGGTCTTGCCATCGGTGAGTTACTTTGAAAACGGTAAGGCTATAGTCTCTATTGCTGCACCCAATCAGGATAATAAACGACCTCTATCAGTCAGCGAATTTGACGGATTTGATCGCCTCATCAGATCAGTTACCTATGATGATGTTGATCCCGCAACGCGAAAGCTGTTTGCACAACAAACAAGGGAATATGACAAATTCCATAATGTTGTGACAGAAAAGCAATACGTATACCATATGATTTGAAAAATAGTAGCGGCAACCCGGTCAGCATAAACAATTATTCGACAATTACTCAGAACTATGCCTATGAAGATACAACATGGCCAACCAAACTCACTAAGAAGTACAACCCTCGCTGGCCGACTATTGGTGGTTATGCGCAGCAATTTTATTATGATGGCACAACCGGACTGATAGAACTATCCTATGGCTCTGACCAATATTGTGTACAGTCCAGCACTTACCAGCCCGGTGCAAATGAAGCTGCAGACTTCACTC
>JALSHM010000183.1 GCA_026982235.1 Robiginitomaculum sp.
GGCAATTAGGCGTGATGTATCGCTTACAGCCAAGCCAAATGTTTTGGTGCCTGGATCAATACCGAGCAGTGAGCCTTTAGTCGTCGCTAATTGTTCAATATTGATAATGGGCATCTAATTGTTTTCCGGGTTAATGCCGTAAAATTTTTCTTTAGCGTAAAGGCGAAGTTCTTCGGCTTGTTTTATTGCATGACCCGTAGGTTGGTCTTTGAGGTCGTCCACCGTTAGGATCAACTTGTCGAGATGTAAGGTTTTTGTCCGCGCATCAAGTCCCATCATATAAATAGGTACATTGGCTTTGCGTGCGATACGGATAAACCCAGCTTTCCATGTATCGACGGGTTTGCGTGTGCCTTCGGGCAAGATGGCGTACCAAAATTTATCCCGTTCTTCGAAAGTGCGGATGATTTGTTTGACTGTTGCTTTTGGGTTAGCCCGATCAATGGGCATGCCACCAAGGGACATGAATAGGTTTTTGAATGGAAAGAAAAACGCTTCTTTTTTCATCATAAAATTGATACGCACACCTAGGGATAATATGGTGCCAAGGGCAATGATTAAATCCCAATTAGAAGTATGCGGCGCAGCGATTAAAATCATTTTTGGCTCGTTGGCGAATTTGCCTTCTATTTTATAGCCCATTAAGCGCAAGAGCATCCGTCCGATAAAGCGGGTAAAAGCATTGCCAATGCGTGGAGCTTGTTCTGGGATATGATCTGATACACTACTCATGCGCCCTGTATAGAAAACAGGATTCCATTTGTCATTAGCTTATAAACACAGTAATGAGGATTATATCAACATTTTAAAGGTGAAAAAAATGGCTAAATCTCTCTCAACTTTACAATACCTTGACCGCGCAATGGGGAAGCTTCGCGAGCTTGGGCTACTCAGTGGTAAATCTGATCCGGTTCCCATTATTACCTTGCTCGATCAAATCTCTGATCTGGACGAAGATAAAGTAACGGCTATTGCCCGCACCCTCGATCAGGCTTCATATTTTAACGAAGTTGTGCGCGAACAAGTTAGTGGATTTCGTATCGGTGAGCGTTATGAGGGTATTACCACAGCATTTAATTCCATCCGCGACGATGCCAAAGCTTTAGTTGACCAATTTGAAGACGGTAAAATCACGACGATTGAGCGTATGCAAAATGGCTGGATGAAGATGACGCGCGGCACGATTGCCAAGCGGTTTGGCAAAATTAAAAAACTATATCTGGACGTTGCCGAAGAAACACAAAACCAAGTCACACGTGAGCAAAAAATTCTAGATGCCTATATGGATTTCCGAGGTGCTATGAAAAATTCTGAGGTACTGGCTTTGCAGGTATTGAAAAAAGCGAAGGCAAAATTGGATCGCGCTAAGAAAAAAGTCACCGAGGCATCCAATATCGTGAAGGCATTTACTGGGGAAGACCAGGCAGAACGTGCCAAACTTGAATTGCGCCGTGACGAAGCTCTCAGGGCGTTACAAGCTATGGATAAGAAATACCAAATTGCTAAGGATTTATCGGATAATCTGACTGTTGGCTATAACACGTCCGAAGTTGTTATGGCGCGGCTGCACCAGACAACCAATGCCAAGGAACGAATCTATGCCCAAAGCATCAGTTTTTTTGGCACGAATGAAACTGTACTCACGGCGCTAACGGCTGCTTTTACCTCCATGCACGGATTACATGAAAGCACCAAAACATTAAATGCTATGAAAAAGGGCATTGAAGACAGTTTGGAAACTTTGGGGGATGTTGGTACAAAAGTACAAGAAGCGGCACTTGAGGCCGGTTATGGCCCGACAGTGAAAGCTGCTGCGGTCAAGAAGTTACTGGATAGTGTCGTGTCGTACCAAGAACGTTCAATTGAAATTATTTCAGAAATGCGCCGCATGGCCACGGCCAATTCGGAAGAAATCCGTGTCGCAGTCGAGGATGGCAAGCGCCGTATGGCGAAACTAGCTGAGCAGGGTGCCAGCAATGTGCTGAATTTAGATTAGGGACTATTTAGTGGCTAAACAAAAACAAGTGCATCTATCAGATTTTGTCATGGACGATGCGGCGGACGCCACACAAGCCACACCAGGCACAGCCTTGCCTAAATATGATAAACGCAAGCTCGACGATGTTATGTTGGCTATGGATGTGGTTGATACACTGCGAAATGATGCAGTCTTGCTTGAGAAAGATTTATCGGCTCCGGAGCGTGAGCAGCAATTGATTGACCGTTTACGGGTGATTTATAAAAATCAAGGTATTGAGGTGCCGGATAAAATCTTACGTGAAGGTGTAAGGGCGCTTGACGATCACCGTTTTGCCTATGAGCCTATAAAAGGCGGTTTTATCTCCAAAGCTTATATCAACCGGGGTAAATGGGGTAAGCCTCTTCTGGTTGGCTTGGGTATGATTGGTCTTGCTATCGGGTTGGAATATGCAGTTATAGAAATGCCGAAGAAACGTGAAGTCAATCGGATTGAGCGTGTTTTGGCGGTTGAAGTGCCAAAATCTCTAGGCATTGCAAAATCTGATGCGGCTAAGGCGAAAATCTCTGCACTTTATGAGGACGGAAAAATAGCTCTTGCCGCAGGAGACACCAAAGCGGCAAAGCGTATTGCGGATAGCCTTACAACAATGGGTGAAGAATTGCGGCAAAGTTTTACCGTGCGCATTGTGTCGCGTCCGGGCGAAAACTCCGGTGTGTTCCGGATTCACGACGAAAATGCAAATGTTCGCAATTACTACCTTATTGTCGAAGGCATAGGTGCCAATGGCGAAGCGAAAACCGTCACAATTGTTAGTGAGGAAGACCAAAAAACGAAGCGCACAGACATATGGGGGGTACGGGTGTCCAAGGACATGTTTTACCGTGTTGCCGCCGATAAAAAAGATGATCAAATCATTCAGAACGCTATCATTGGCACCAAAAAATCTGGGTATTTGCAGCCTGATTATAACATAGAGACCACTGGTGGTCTGATTGTGGAGTGGTGATATGGTATCAGGATTAAAAGCATTACACGATATTGACCGCACCATTAGTGCGGTACGCACCCAAGTGAGTGCAACTGCAAAACTACTGAGTCGGGCTGCTGAGGCTTTGGCCGACATCAATCGCAGACAGGTCTCGGCTTATGGGGATATTGCCAAGGTTAGGCTGGAGGTTATTGAAGGCGGTGAGGGTGATGGTTCGCTTGGCTATATTGACAGGCAGGCGGCTAAATTATTAGCGGAACATGCTAAGGAAGAGGCGCGGCTTCTCAAGAAAACCGATGCTAGTTTGGCTAGAATTACCAAGTTGGAGAATGCTCGCCGTATTCAAGAGAAGGCGGTTGAGGATGCCGTTAAAGCTTATGAGAAAGCGGCTGAAGCTTGTCAGAG